>CAIRSO010000148.1 GCA_903881215.1 uncultured Bacteroidia bacterium | reverse complement strand
GTTTCGATATTTCTGCCTTTTATTTTCGAAATACCCTTTGAAACTAATGATATCCTAATCCAGGAAGGGATAAAAACTGCTGGTTCTTCCTTACTTTATTTTATAATCTGGTACTCCTATTTGAATATGTCATATAGAGTTAATGCAACATATAGGACATGACAGACAAGATAATTTGGGAAAACATCAAAGAAGGAGCAATGTTAAAAGGGATGGACCTTAGTGGAGCTAGTCTTTACAATCGGAACCTGTCCAATGCCAATCTTAGCCAGGCTAACCTTTCCAAAACCAACCTCAGAAAAGCTAACCTGTCCAATGCCAATCTTAGCCAGGCTAGGCTTGATGGTGCTGACCTTAGAGAGGCAAACTTAACCGGGGCTGACCTTAGTAAGGCTTGTTTATATAGAGCCAACCTGAGTGGGGCAAATTTAAATGGTGCATGCCTATTTAATGCTCTGCTGAGCAATGCAAACCTGAGAGGGGCTAGTTTACTTGGTGTTGACCTTGCTTATGCTCATCTGCGTTACACTGATTTAACAGATGCTGTTCAATCTGACTTTATAATGCCTGAGCCGATTTCTTCAGATGATGCTATTCAGAAACCCGCCATTGAATGGATAGATATTCCTGCAGGCACTTTTATCATGGGGAGTCCCGAAGGTGAATCAGAAGATAGTTGGAGTGAAACCCAACATCAGGTAACTCTAAGTGCATTTAAGATGAGTAAATTTGCCATAACCTTTGACCAGTATGACCTTTATTGCGAAATTACCGGTAAAGAAAAGCCACGGGATGAAGGATGGGGGAGAGGAACTCGCCCTGTGATTAGGATAAGTTGGAACGATGCTTATGTTTTTGCAAGATGGATGGGTTGTCGATTGCCCACTGAAGCTGAATGGGAATATGCTTGCCGTGCAGGAACTACCACAGCTTTTTATACTGGTAGCAAACTTAATGTTTCACAAGCAAACTATGGTAATAATGAATTTAATATAGAAAACATACAGAAAGACAAGGAAAAAACCATGCCAGTAGGCAGCTTTCCACCCAATGCCTGGGGATTGTATGATATGCATGGAAATGTGTGGGAGTGGTGTAATGATTGGTTTGGTGATTTTACAACAGAAGCTCAGACCAATCCTCAAGGATCTACAATGGGGCCATATCATGTATGCCGGGGTGGGTGCTGGTATGTTCATGAACAAGGCTGCCGGTCTGCATTCCGAATCTACTTCATTGCAAACGATAGAAATTGCGGTATCCGTCTTGTCAAATAATGGGTAATCAATTAGCATATAAATTTTCACCGTGAACCTTGATCTTGAAAATCTCGGATTTTTTATTGTTGTAGAATTTTGTGAAAGAAAAATAGGTTTCGTTAAGCTTATCCATGTTGCCATGGCAGAGACTGATGAGATTAGGGATGAATGCCATAAACAATTTAATCCGTATTCCCTTGGTTCACCGCTACCTATTCCGAAGAAGCTGGTTGAGGGTTTTACTCAATACGAATGTAAATATCATGAATACTTGGAATTTATATCTGAGCCATGTAAAATCCTTAGTAACAGGTCTTCTACCTCCAATGGTGATCTAACTGTTAATATTGTTGAAAGACTGGTAAAGATGAGCATCCCGGAATT
>CAIRSO010000147.1 GCA_903881215.1 uncultured Bacteroidia bacterium | reverse complement strand
TTAAACATTTTTCTCCAAATCTCCGCCTTGTAATTTTCTGCAATATATTTCTCTGAAATAAACTCTATATCTGATATTCCAATAATATTGATTACAGATTCAATCTCGCTTGACGTGTTGAATTCTTTGGAAAGATATGTTGAAGATATGGGTTTATGGTTGACTACACTATTATTTCCAGACTTGCATAAAATATGTATTCCTTTAAGAGAATTTATCACTCCTGGATCCTTCTCAAAAATTTCCCAATTAGTGTAAATAAATTTCCAGAATTCAATAAGGTAATTTTCGTTGGATAATAAAAGGTTTAAAGATTGTTCTTTACCACAAATATGTTTCTTGAAAAAATCGATTGGTTCAAAATCTAACAATTTAAAAGAGAATTTATTACCATTCATTAATTCAAGTAAGTCCGAGTTTAAAACATCTACACCGATAAAACTGATTTCACCTGGAACAGTTTTATAAAGAGAATTGAAACTAACAAGCTCATTTTTAGAATTAAGAAAAAGATTTTCGGTTCTTAGAAGTCCTTGCAATTCGTTTCTTGCGTCGAAATGTCTGATTATTAAAAAACAGTTCTTTGGCGTTTTCAGCCAATCCTGAAAAGAATCATTTCTCAAGCAAGAGAGTAAATCTTCTTTTTGAAAGATTTTACCATTCTCTAGTTTGCTACATAAAAAGATAAATTCGTTTTCTAAATCACATGAAGGATTTAAGGGGTTCCTATTATTATTCGTTAGAACATTATATTCTTGTTTAGTTAAGATTAAGTAAAGTTCAGTATTGTCGAAAACGGTATTGTGAAAAGTATTGAGCTCACCATCGTGGAAGGAAGGAAAAATCTTAGAGTCTTTTACTCTATCAAGAAATGTTGATTGAACACTCTCTTTAAAACGATTAACACCAGCTTCAAAACTAGGGAATAATTGTTTTAGTTTCTTGAATTCTGAATTAAATGCGAATGACTCACATGCTTTCAAAATCTGCAAGCCAGCAAAATGGGCCAATTTTAAATTGTAAGATAAGTTTTCAATGACATTTGAACGATCTAAATTTGGTATAAAATCGCCATTTACAACATAATCAAGCTGATACTTTGTGGCTGATAATGGTAAATAGGCAAATAGATTTATGGGATTGTCTATTTTATTTAAAGGAACAATCAAATCAATCTGCGGATTCCTAAATAATCTGAAATGTTCTGGAATAGATTTATTATTTTCATCAGTAAGCTCATTAATGATTATACTGTCTTCTATTTTGAATGTATTAGAAAATGATATCCAGTCTGAAGAAGCAGAACCATCAATTATTAATCTAATCGTGCTGCGACCAAAATCGTCTTTAACCAATTCTTTTTCAAAGACGTGTTCCTGGCTTGGTGTTGTTATCTTTAATTTTTTTAATTTATCCAAAAATATTACCAAATATGGATTCAAAGATAATTCGGTAAGATATTGAATAACATCATGTCTGTGTTTTTCCGAAGGAAATTCGAAAGCAAATGCAACAGGAGAATTAAAGAAATCAAATTGAGGAATTTCATCTATTTTATCAATTTCATTTTGAAATATCGGCATAACCTCCCACGGCTTCAGCGCCCCAACTTTATCTTTACTAAAGCTAAAACTAAAATTTCCTGAACGTATGTAAACATTATTAGTATGCCTGAAAACTGACTTAAAACCAATGCCTTTGTAACCAATTCTATTTGATCCCGTTTCGTTTTGTTGTTCACCGAACAATATACCACATAATGATTTGAAATTGTTTTCGGTAAACAATGCTCCATTATGCTTTAAGAGTAAAAAATTGCCAAAAATCTCAAAATGAATTGATAATTCTTTATTGAAATTATTATTAGGATGGTCAATTGCATTTTGAAGGAGCTCATATAAAAATGTCAGACCTGTTGATGCTAAATCTCCTCTTAATCTGTCTAGTATTCTCCTGTTCTCCAGCAAGAACATCGTGTCTTGACTGCTTCTCTTTTGGAATTGTTCTTCGATTAACCTTTTACACTTTGTATAACTTAATACATCATCTAAGGAATTACGAAACCCTTTGGTACTTAATTCAAAATATTTTTTTTCTTCATTGAAGTCTGTTACCAATACAGTGACTTCGTGGTTTATATCAAACAATTCGAACATCTTTTTACTCAATGTATGATTGTTCGATAAATTACTTATGTGAAGTCTTGCAGTGGTATTTGTGCCTAAATCAAAAACAAGAAGACCATGTTCTTCAATTTTATGGGATAGTTTTAACTCATATATATTTCCAACTTCTAACATAATTTTGCTGATTGATTACTTATAAGGGTCTGGTTTTGGTTTCTGTCATTGGGCGATAGGGACAAAAGCCTATGTGCTTCATAGGGTTGGTTTTGAGCGTTAGGATGCAGCTCTTTTGGTTTTGCTGAAGCGTTAGTATTTTATCTATCATTTTTCTGTTCGTTTTCTGTCGATCGTGTCGTCTTTTAGGGTTGCAAAAACCATTAGTGCTACCCGAAATCTTTCGGGTATCTTCCATTTGTTCGAAACCAATGAAAAGAAGAATAACCCACCAATGCGTGGTAATTTGCCGTCATGATTGACTCCAATTGCATAAAACTGAAAAAAATCCTCCATTCGTTTTTGATGTTACATTCATGCCTTCTAAGTTAAGAGTTTTCCATTCCTGTGAATCGGCATTTTTATCAAAAACCAGAAGCCCTCTTATCATTGGGGGCTTCTGCAAAATACCAAACCTCTGATTGAAGAAGGCTACGCTTGTCGTTTTGTGAGTTTCCTTGCCGGAGACGGGGGGTCCACCTTCTTTGAGGGGAGTTTGGCAAGAGGGGGACTTGGGTAAAATGTTACCATTCCTATAGGTGTGATTTGAAGGTACGGAAATCCTTCCACATACAAAGACTGGACTTTTTCGATGGGCAGGTTTGGATCTGCAAAGTCCAAAGTCCCAAACCGGGGCGTAACAATACGCCCCGGCAGAACCTTGATTAAGTTAAAATAGTCGGTCCAGATCACGGTGCCGGTACCGTTGCGGTTAACGGAACGCTGCCGGTATAGGTATACAGGCTATGGTTACGGAATGCAAACTGCATCCCCAGGCCTCGCCTTCCGTCAGTTGTGGATCCGGTACCTGAGCCATCACCGCCCTGGAATTTGGCCGAGCGGATGTCAGATCCCAGGAGGTACATCTGATTCTGACTGTCCATTGCGATCAACACCAGGTCTTCGTTTTTCGTCGCATTCATGAACCCGAGCAACTTCTTGTGGAGTCCTGGGGCGAACACTGACAGGACCAGTTCATAACCTTTTCCACCTTCTTCCCCAATGGGGTTGATGGCCAGCTTGGCAGCATCTTCAGTGGAATACAGTTCGAACATGCGCTTGCCCGGCTTCATGGCGATATCCCCGGTTAATGTTCCCAGGGCATCGAGGGTTAAAGGGTCAGCTGGTTCGGTTGGCCAGGTGGCTACATCTGTCCAGAGGCCGAAGTAAATCCGCTGGGATAAACCGCCAAGGTTTTTCCCATCAACGAGCAATTTTCCAATATCTGCAAAATCCATTTGTTTCGATTTTAAGAGTGAGTCATTTCAAGGATTAACCACCAATGGGAACAGTCGGGACCATGTTTGTCCAGACAGCTGCATTCATGCCGAAGCCCATTCCTTCCCACCAATCGCAGAGGAACGAAACCTCACGCTTGCTCTCTTCGATGGAGAATTTGGTTTTGTTCGAACTCTTCTTGGTCAGGTGAAGCAGGTTCTCCTTCGGAGTAGCGAAAAGAACATCCGTTCCATTAAGGCATGGCAGCTCCATTACGCGCTGCGGGGTAAAATCGATGGATTCATCCACCTCTTTATCGCTCGTCTTGAAATAGTGCCCGCTGTCACGCTTATCGCGGAGATAATGCTTCCGCCAGGTCTGCGACATGAATACGGCCATTGGGATCCCCTGGTAAACCTGTGAGATTCCGTCGACAAAAGCTTCCACCTGGTCATAAATGGAGTCCTTATCCAGGGCACCGATAGCAACCGAGTTGATGGTTTCATTATCAACTCCGCGCTGAAGCTGGGTGATCAGTCCGTCCATGCCACTGCCGGTGACTCCAGATACACCGGCGGCCGGTTCTGCATAAATCCCTTTGCCATACTCGAACAGTTCCATGTCCTGGTTGATCTGTGGGATGTATCCTTTTTCAATCAGAAATTTAACGAGCGGCCATTCTTTTCGGGTGACCGATTCTGTTTCCAGAAATCCCAGCCAGGTGGCTTCGATATCATCAGGCCAGATGTCTTCATCCACTTTGAAATGATACAAGCGGATCTCGTTGGGAGTGATCGCGGCTGCATTCCTCGGGGTCCAACCTTTCTGGAACGGCTGTACTACTCGCTGGAGCGAGAGTTTGGCCAATCTGAAAATGGTGTCATCTGTTTTGGCGGCGGTGCAAACTCCGGGGGTGATGAGACCCTGGGTAAGCATGGTTTTTACGCGGCTTTGGTTCTGGCCTGAGTTTTCATAATAGGCCCCGAACGCTTCAATGATTTCCTGAACATTCATGATAATTGAGTTTGTTTGGTTTGACGGTTAATACTTTTCTTCCTGCATGTGCGGAAGTGAATTCAAAAGATCCCAGTCAACCCCGTCTGTGGTGCGAACCGGATCTTTGGTTGTTTGCACTCCCTGTGGCACCGTAGTTGGCTTGGCGGCCATAAAATCACGAATGGCCTGGATCTTGGTTTCGATGGTTAAAGCGGCCTGGATCGTGGGATCGATGGCATCGAGGGAAGCCAGCATGTTTGTACGTTCGGTTGCTGCAGCATTCCGGTCGGCAATAGCAGCATCGCGTTCGGTCACGATCTGCTGGTTGGCTTCAAGTGCCGTGTTTATGGCGGCTGCCTGTACCTCGCTGAGGTATATCCCCTCATCCGTGGATTCCAGGGAAGGCACCACCAGGATGGCATTAAGGGCTGTGAACTGTTTCATAGAGAAAAAGGATTTAATTGTATTTGTGATAGTGGTTTTGACTTTCTGCATGATTCCGGGTAGGGGATCCACGGTGTTTTCGATTACGGGTAACGGCACCACCTTTCTGGCCACCGGCACTGGAAGCTCAGCGCAATTCAAAAGGGTGAGCATTTTGTGGTTTGATAAAAGGTTTTCAGCCTGAACCGGCTCGGCGATTTCATCAATGAACCCATAGGCCAATGCTTCCTCGGCGTTCAGCCAGGTTTCCTGTTTCATCAAATCGAGGATTTCGGTGGTTGGCTTGCCGGTCCGGCGGGAATACATTTTAGCCAGCACCAGGGTAATCTTTTCCAGCTCCTTCTTTTCCTTCTCGAGCGAAAGGATCAGGGCATCGATATCATCCTCGTTCATGTTTCCCCAGGCATCGACCCAATTGAGGGCCTTATGGATGAGATAAAATGAGTTGGAGTTCATAATTATCCTTTTAGCGCCAAGGGTCAGCAGGGTAGCCGAGGATGCGTTAAAACCGGAGAGGTGGATAGTCACCTCACCATATTCAGACAACTGGTCGTGAATCGATAGGGCATGATCCACTTCTCCACCCAGGGAGGATACCCGGATGGTAACCGGTTTCTTACCAGCCTGGGCCAGGAAATTTTTGATGTAGGATTTCGAGAATCCCCAACTCCCGATAAAACCATCAATATCAAGTTGTAATAAGCTCATATTGTCCTTTGTGCGTGGTTACATTAAATGATGAAGCCACCAAATTATGGGTGGCTCCATCCATTAAAAAGGACAAAAAGGCACTTTGAACCTCAGTAATAGAGGGGTTTACGCGGGGTTGCCGATGTAGACTGCCCGGATTGGTGAGGAAGCGGTGAAGGTGAAGGAGGCGTTGTTCAGGTCGGATATATCAGCACCAGTATCGGATTTGATGTTTAATCGCATTGGATAGAGTCGGTTACCGGCAACCAGGAAATTGTCGTTCTGGTCTCTCATGACCACTGCCCAGGTACGGGAGGCCAGTTCGTCAATCAGCTGATTTACGACTGGAGAGTTTTTGGCCAGGGAGAAGGTAAGGGTCTGATCCCAATACATCCCTGCAGGTGCAGTTTGCATTTCCTCTTTGAACGACGCCGATTGAAAGATCGGCCATAGAGCATATGCGTTATCCGATGGGAAATCAACAATTGTGCCCAATCCACTATCGGGATCCGGCTGCTGTATCTGAATCATGAAGGACGGGACCGCGTAAATCGTGGCTATGCCTCCCAGGTTGTTTCGCTCTTTTGGTACTGTTTTCATTTAAATATGGGTTGATTTTGGTGAGTGTCCCTAATTTGTACAAGTTGCCCAAAACAATTTCCTGAATTTTGTCCGATACATCAGTTTCGATATCCATTTTGAAATGGGTGACATTCCGGTCCAGGTCCTTTTTGATGGATTGATAAGGCCAGACTTCGTCCGGGTAATCGTACCGATCCTGAAACTTGCGTATGCTTTTTGCCTTGGATCCGGTCAAAGAGATATCGAAGCAAATGCAATTCCTCATAAACAGCTTGGCAGCCTGCTCGAACGAAGTATTGAGAATGGAGATGTGTGTCAGTGAGATTTCCCAACCATGCCGGTAAAAGTCACCGTCGGAAATCAGAAAATCGACTTCAGCGGTCAAAGTGTTTTTGTTTTCCAGGGCTTTATCCCTTCTGCGGCTGGACTTTTCCAGGAAGGAACGGAATAGGTGGATAAAGGGATTCTGACCCGTGTACAGGTTGACCGGATATCCATAATTTTGAATCAGGAATTGTTTTACATAAGGCTTGCAAGGAATGAGGATCGACTTATCAGACAGCATATTATGGCATCTTTAGTTTGGATCTCGAGGGTTTCGAGCTAAACCAAAGATAAAGTAAATACTTGTAAAATTACAGTAATGACTTGAAATCAATTTTGCGTTATGGATTCCGCAATTGCCAGGCAGTCATCAACTACTTTCTCTCATAGAGGACCTTGCCATTTGCCAGGAGTTCTCGGGCAAAAAGGCTATCCGTTTCAATAAATTTCTGGTGCATTGGCTTGGTGTGCACAATCAGGTCTACCGGAAAGTCTTTCTTAATATCCGATATGGCTTTTGAGATCCTAAGATAGATTTTACTTTTTTCCGTGAAGTTGGCCGGCATCACCTCATCGCCGGTTACCACCAGAATGTCGATATCGCTATCGACGGAAGGTTCTCCACTGGCATAGGATCCGAATAGAATTATCTTTTCCGGCTGGGTTGGCATCAGCTTCTCAACCAATAGCGGTATGTAATCCAGGCCTTTCATCTTTTGTATTGAGCAAATATAGACTATAAAACACAAGCTACGTCCACCTGTTGTATGCCCAATCTACCTTCTGCCTCTCGACCAATCGGAAAAGGTCAGAGACCTTCTGTCCACCCCTTCTAACAATTCATCATCAGCCTCAATGAATGGATCCAGCCAGTCTGATTTAACCCTGGCCCATTTTATCCATTCCTCCAGCTGCTGGTCAACTGAGTTGTCCTCAATCGCCTTTTGTTCAACCATGTCAATGAAGTTGCGAAGTATCTCGGTTTGATACCTCCGATTGGCTTTAGATATCAATTCTCGGACATCATCCAATTCCTCAGCCTTTCTTTTCTCAAATTCAAGGCGGATTCGCTCCTGCTCACGTCGGATATCTTCCAGTCTTTTCCTCTCAAGTCTTTCAAGGTGTTGCAATTCGCCGGTCAATTCATATTTGGCAATGACCCTAAAAAGTTTATTTTCAAGCTTCTCTTGTCCGTCTCGACAAATCACCTGGGGATAATATCGGTCCATATCGAAATGGAGTTCGCCAATTCCAACGTAATCATAGGTTCTCCAACGATCATTTGTCGCCACTTTCTTTAGGTGTTCCTTTAAACTGAACGCAATCCTCTCTTCTTGAACGACAATGTAAGTCGCATCATGGGTTGTGATTACATTATGCCCCCTGGCTTTCACCGCTTTGATAAAGGTATCCATGATCCGTAAGGCACGGCCAATCATATCCCGACTAACCCTTATGTTCAATCGGCCTGGTTCGCATTGAATCTGACCAGGAATACGGGAAGATCCTTGTTTTCGGGTCAAGCTTTCTCTGGCTTCAACAATTAAGGGATCCGGATTTGTAAGATTGTGCGTGACTTCAAGTTTCAACCTCTTATCATTCAGAATTTCCTTTTGTTTGGCTATCAGAGGATTGGAATCCAGTTCAAATGGAATAGTAATCTCCGTTTTTCCTGTATAGTCCTCGGGAAGAGGATCTTTCTCAACAGCCTTTCCATGGTTGATCCTTGACCAATAACCAATTGGTGGCAATGGAATACTCATTTGCTGGCAAACCTTTTTAATCGCATATTCCGTGATATTGAATTTCTTGGATATGGTATTAACCGTTTCAGCCCAGACTATCTCGTATAGGTCTTGTCGAGTGATAACCTTCTTTTCCATGGCTTTATGTAATATTTGTTACTGCAAATTAGGGAATGGTCATCAAATCACGAACTTTATGAAGCCGGGTTATCCTCTATTTTTCGGGGTGGTGTAAACGGCTCCGAAACAATCAGCGTCCGGTAATCCGATGAGAAGCAAACATCCCGCAGCCACTCCCCGTCAATAAGCTCCTTAACCGCCTCAATAAACTTTTCTTTTTCCCGGAGGTTGTGAATCGGGTACCTTCCTGGCTGCCGGTCCTTAAGGTGGACGTATACCTTATCTATATATTCCATCTTCGTAATTGCTGCTTATTGGATTCACCCCATGGGCACCTGTAATTCTGAAAACACCGGAACGAAGGAACAATGCTGTTTAACTTACTTATATATACTATTTTAACTAAAATATACTGTTCTAGAGGTACAGCTTTAGGTTCCTGGCTGTTCCTGGCTGTTCTCAGCAATCCCATTTTGTTCGGCATAAAATTCTTCTCAAAGGATTGAGCGGATAACTGTTCTATCTGTTCCAGGTGTTCCATCGGATTTGGTCGCTAAAACTTATCTTCCAGGTTTTCTTCGCTATGGCCAATCCTCCGGATAGAGGTGTCATCCGTTAGGTTCTCGGTGTGCAAACTGATCTTCAGATCATCATACAGGAAACAATAGGCATATTGCGGTTTGGTCTTGTATTCCGCATCCCTGCCCAGGGTGGGGTCAATAAACCGGAAGCGGGTTCTCTTTTTACCCAGGTATCGTTTATCGCTTTTCAGGTAATAATCGATCGAGTCGGTTGGCAGTATCTTTTCCCCAGCCAGTTTCCCATGCTTACGGTAAAGAAGGAATACCCTTGACATTTGGACATAGAGAATATTGGTAGCCTCCGCGAATTCCACTGAAACCAGGTCCGTATTAATGGTTGGCGTACATTCAATCTTATAATCGATGGTTTCCTTGATCAATCCGTCGGCTGCCAGGTAGGAAATGATATTCCAGAAGGAGGATATTTCATTGGATTTCTTGGTCTCCTTGTTTTGGATCAGGATCTGGGTGGCTGATAATTTAATCAGCTCGGCGTAGGTAAAGGATACGTCAATCTTTTCCCTCAAGGCATGAAAGGTTGCCAATACCACCAGCCAGTTTCTAAAGATCCGGTCCTCAATAACCACCTCACCGATGGCAATTGACAAATCGGCAGCAACCTGATCATAACTGGATGAGTAATTCTTAACGACATCCTTTCGTAGGGATAACAGCTGGTTGGTAATGTGTGTGTTGCCCAGGTCTTCAATCTTCTTGAGCTCATTGAACCGGACTTTGGCTGCATCATTGTATTCAACCTTGTTGAATGTCAGATAAATTAGCCTGGAAAAGAGCGCTATATCGACCGTTGGCATTTCCTGGCCGGATAATATGATCGCGCAATCAACCGCCGTCGTTTCTTTTTTCTTGTCTTTATCCATGTTCATCCGGGTGCGGCCGGTTCCATCCCACAAGCCTTTCAGAAATTCAATCTTCTCGAAATCGACCGAGTTTTTGTATTCATCGATCAGGACACAGGCATTGGATTGCTGGGCAACATGATCGGCTAGGGCAGCCTTGGTGGTATTGTTGATGTTCGGTCCTTTACCCTGCCGGCCGAAGAAGCTGATCATAGATACAGCCAGTTCTGTTTTGCCGGATCCTTTGGGTCCAAAAAGGTTGAGGATTGGATAAAAGTTAAACTTCCGGATAACGATATCCCGGAACAGGGAAGCAAAGTAAAAGCACAGGGCAATGGTCGCATTGTCGCCAAACACCTGGATCAGCTTGCTGGAATATTCTCTGAGGGTGATATCGTTATTGTTGCGGTGCAGGAAGTTACGCTCATTAACAAAGAGCCCGTATTCGTGAGCATAGATTTTCGAGAAAGCAGGGAGGTAATAATTGGTTTCACCGTGCCGGACAATCCCGTTGTCGTCGACCGGGGTAAAGGTGCCGTTAAAGATTCCATTTCCCCAGGCATAGAACTGATCCCGGTGCCAGCCCAGCTGGGTGATTTCGATGCAGGACTTTGTTTCCTCGTACAGGAAGCGTTTGAGCTTATTCAGCTCCGTGTCGGTCGCCTCCCAGAGGAAGTTGCCCAGTGATTCGATGCATTCCTTAAATCGGGATAATGCGACAAGGTCACGGGTTGGTAGTTCAATAACCCGTGATACTCCATGTTCGTTGATGATCTGAAACAGCCTCTTGGCATTTTGGACGGATTCGATGTGGAATAGAGGCCGGAGGACAAAGTTGCATCCCCTTACGATCCCCTTGGACGTTTTGAAAAAATAACAATTCTTGTCCTCGTAAAATCCGAACTTCTCCCAGGCAGCGAGGCTGACATGAGATGGGATCGTTTCACGTTCGGTAATTTCCACCACCGGCATCAAATCCTTTCGAAGCTCCTTCAGCTTGTCGTTCCAGACTTTCTTGGGCTTGATTATTTTACTCAGCTGGTCGATGTATAGCTCATGACAAGAAGTATCCAGGTGAATCAGCAAGCCTGTGATTGTATTGATGGCTTTGAGCTTCAATTCAGGATTCATCGAGGACTTGCTCATCGAAGTGGCAATCTCGATAATATGGTCCCTGGTATGGGCTTTTGCATATTCCTGAAATTGCTCCGGACTGGTAAAGAAGCTATCCGGATCCGCTTTTTCTCCCTCTGTTGGCAGACGAATGGTATTGCAATTCAAACCCTCCCGTATGATGAGGCCGGCTGATCGGTCCACCGCCTTGATACCGGCCGGGTCGGTATCCCCAATAAGGGTAATGCTTTTGCATAAGGATTTAATTTCCTGGATTTGGTCAAGAGTTAATGCTGTTCCGGATGTTCCAACCGTTTCAGCAATTCCCAGCTGATGCAACCGGATGACATCCGCATTGCCTTCCACCAGGTAAGCATATCCCTTCTCTTTGATCGCAGCGAAAGCCAGGTTCAGACCGAACAAGGTTTTGCCCTTGTGATAGATTTCCGTTTCCGGAGTGTTGAGGTATTTGGGTTTCTGGTCAGCTGCAATGGCCCGGGCCGTGAATCCGGTGATTCGTCCGTATTTGTTATGGATCGGTATGATCAACCTGCCTCGGAAATAATCATACAATTTGCTGCCTGCTTTCTCCGATTCCTTGATCAGTCCTGCTTTAATCAGGATTTCGGATTTGATTCCCTTTTCACGGGCAAAGTTGATCACCCCATCCCATTTGTCCGGAGCGTAACCGATCTCGAATTGCTTGATCGTTTCTTCTGTCCATCGGTTAAGGGCGTAGTCCAGGGCCGGTTTGTTAACAGGATCGTTAAGTTGGGAGGTGAAATATGCGGCCGCCAGGGAGTTGACTATAAACAGGGACTCAGCCTGGTTATGGATGGCGATCTGTTCGGGCGTTTGTGCCTGGTCAGGGACCTGGACTCCACCGTCCTTCCCAATTTTTCGGCAGGCATCAGGAAAAGATAGCTTTTCCTTTTCCATGACAAATTTGATCCCGTTGCCGCCGGCGCCGCACCCGAAGCATTTATATGAGTTTGTTTTTGGAAAGACTTTGAAGCTCGGGGTCTTCTCATCATGGAAGGGGCAGCAACCCTCCCAGTTTGCCCCTGTCTTTTTTAGGATTGTATATTTCTGAATAATATCAACAATAGGAATGCTGATAATCTGATCGATAACATTTTGAGGAATCATGGTGCATCATTTAGCGTAAGTAAAAGGGCAAGAAATTAGCGTTGAATCCAAGGACAGGTCGGATTCAATAATCAAAAGGAGGTTAACTATATCAGTTGAATGAAGCTCGGGACCAGGGTAGCTGAGGTTGGGCCTCATCGCTTATGTTGCGGGCCAGGGTACCGAGAGTATTGTAGTTTCTGAGGGTCGCTTTATGGGAACTGCAATCCTTGCCGGGCATGATGGCAAAGATCTCATGGCAATGGTTCATCCAGAATTTCGCCATCTTCTCATCGGTGTCATAGGCATACGCATTCATGAATTTTTCCAGCGTATGCAGGCAGCCATTGATGAAACCTGGATTCCCCTTCGATTTATGCCTTTGAATCAGATACTTCCTTTGTCGGATCAGTGACTTGATAAAATCATTGGCCATCTGATGGAATTCTCCTTCGATCATATCTGGCGATTGTTAAGCACGAAGGTGATGTCGTGAATGAGTTGCTCGATGTATTGGTATTCCTCTTGAAAGTTGATCGGTTCAAGGACGGTTAGCATCCGGGTGGACTCTGCCTTCTTCAGGAAGGCGAGATGTGATTTCAGGGCCCGGCGAATAAACTCCAGGCTGCGGGTATTGGATTGGCGGTTAAGCAGGGCTGAGGTTGGATCTATCATTAGGATTCGGTTGTTAGGTCTTGATTGTGTGTTCATGATTATCGGAGCCTCTTTAGGAGTCTGGCGATCTGTTGAAACCTGGCTGAGTTTGATTTTTCGGCCAAGAGCATTTCATCCAGGATCTCCAGAGCAATGGTAATGATCCATGGGCTGTGTCGTTTTCCTGTCAGGACCTGATCAATGTAACTGTAAGAAAAGGCGGTCGCCTCTTTAATCTTGCCACGGGAACCCCTGGGGAGCATATCCCGTAATTGAGAAAGTTGGGTAGAAGTCATAATAAATTTGGAAAAGTGTAAGAATTGTGTGACATTTGTTGTACTTTAGTTTGAAATCGATATAGTCAATACTTGTTGTAAGGTTCGATACAAGAATAATGACTGATTTTGAGATTTTTTAAGTCCGATAATGCCATTTGAAGTTACGATGGAAAATATTTTGGGAGGCCTTGAAGATGAGCTTTAAAAGGAGGTGTGGGAGAAGCTAAAAGATATAAACAATTCAGACTTGCGATTTTCCAATTAACGAAATAAATTAATAATCAGGTATATATGGATAAGAAGGTTGGACATATTATTAAGGAGCGCCGGGAGCAATTACGCATGACTAAGTCTGCGTTTGCCAGGGAACTAAAGTGCAGTCCTCAGAATATTGAATCCCTTGAGAACCGTAAGAGCATCGACTTTGAGCTTGCTGAACGCATCTGCGAGATACTGGATTTCGACCTGTTCGCATTCTACCGTGGGCACTCCTTTAGTACCCAGGTCAATGTGGATGAACTTGAACGTAAGTTACAGGAGATCAAGGATAAATATACTCAGCTTCTTGAGAAGCATACCCAGTTGCTAGAACGGTTTGCGCAGGTACAGGCTTAATGAAAAGGGTTACAAGTCATTAGTTAAAAAACAGTACAACGAAGGCAAAAAGATCTCGTGAATCTAGCACAAAGCAATCCTGTTTCAGCAATTTGAAAAATCACTAAAATTTTATAACTAACAATAAATAAGACAATTAGAAAAACAACCCGAATTTTATGAAGCAACTTGGCCACTATGAGGTAAATGTTGCGACCGCTACAAATCCGCTACAATTCAATTAATCAATTTAAGAAACCTCAGCTTCTACGGGCTTTTCAGACATAGGTATCCAGTTTCTCCAGGTTCACTTAAAAATCAAGCGGTTACGTCTTTAAAGAAGAGTAATCGCTTTTTTATTTGCAAACATTTTGCATAACATCGATCTGTTACCCAAACCTCGGGTTAACCCATTCTCGCTTGGTAAGTTACTTAAAAT
>CAIRSO010000146.1 GCA_903881215.1 uncultured Bacteroidia bacterium | reverse complement strand
ATAGTGCGTTCATAATTTGTTTAGTTAAATGGTTTACCTATACGTTTAATTAAAATGGAAAATATTTTTTCAATCCCAGATCGATTTGTGGATTGTCTCCACTTTGACTGGCGACCATCAATGCTGCTCCCAAGGCGGACGCATTGTCAATTTTTGATGTGAAAACTATTTTGTTTGAAAATATATTTGCCAGCATATTAACAAATAGATTATTACGCGAAAAGCCACCTGACACGTAAATGATCTTTGACTCATCTTTACGGGGTAAAATCAATCTGACAGAGGTTTCGCAAAGTTTTGCAATATCAAAAACCAACTGGTGATAGGCCTGTTCAAAATTCTCAAAAGAATCCAGGTTGACTGAGGTGTCAAGGTAATTTTCAGAAATCGATTGACTGAAGAACATCCTTTCTCCTCCAACCAGGATCGATTTAAGCAAGTTGTCATCCGTATTTACATCTCTATAACTATTAGGTTCTTTGGAGAAGTGTTGTTCGATTCGCTGAACATTCTTTTCGAAAAGGGGACCAAGAAATAGCCGGGAAGATTTTACAGGTTTCTGATGAACGCTCAAATAGCATAAACAGTCGTTTTTCAGCTGCTCAGTTGTCAGTGGTTCTTCGTTGAAGGGATTCATAGTAATACACCAGGTTCCGGTTGACATCAAAATAAAAGGATCTGCTGAATTGTCCAGATAGGGCACCAAAGATGCGGAACTGTCATGAATACCTACGCCAATCTTTATTTTTCCATTGGCAAATTCTGTTTCAAATGCAGTTCGATTGGATACAATTTCCGGCAGTTGAATTCCTTCTTCGTCAAGCCATGCATGATATTGGTTTTTGTCGAAATCCCACATAGCAGTATGGCATCCGATAGATGTAAGTTCCGAAATAAACCTCCTCGTGAAGAGAAAGGAAAAGTATTGCGGTAAATGCAAAACAGATTTTACCTGATTGTAAATAGTATTCTTCTTGAGTTTTAGCCAGTAAATTTGTAGTCCCGAGTTTAACATTTCCAAAGCCGGGGAAGCAGTTCTGCGACAAAATTCAGTTTTTCCACCTTTTTTCTGATACAAGGGTTCAAACAAGAGACTTTCAACGGGTTTGAGGTAGTTGTAAAAAGGTGTCAGCCGTTTTCCGTTTTCAGACAAGTAGACCAAAGTGGCTCCATAAGTTGTGAAATTCAGGGCTGTTAGCTTATATTCTGAATTTTTCATAAATGAATCCAGGGTTCCATAAATCCATTTTTCAATACGGGCTGCGTCATCGCATGCAAAGCCATCTTCGTCAGATATTTCCGGGAAAATTTCTTCTTCCTGATAAACTACCTGAAATTGATGGTTAAAAAGCAAAAATTTCTTGTTTGTTTTCCCAATATCAAAAACAGCAATTACCTTTTTCTTCATACAAAAACAGTGTAGGGGTTCGCACTTTCAAAAATATTAATGAATAGTTTGCAATCAATTCACAATTTGCGTTTAGATTTGCATAAAATGACATTAAAATGGCTGATCATTTCAAATACACAACAAAAAATAGTGAAGATATTCAATGGGGATTGTTTATCAATGTGTCAGGTAGTGCAACTATCAATAGCAAAACAAATT
>CAIRSO010000145.1 GCA_903881215.1 uncultured Bacteroidia bacterium | reverse complement strand
CTACCGACTATCAGGCTGCCAATTCGCTGATACTGCTCTACAAGGTAACGGATCAAAATGGCCAAAAGAACTATGAACAAATAGACTACATCCCCGTTGAAAAGCAAGGTTCCGGCTTCGGAGTAATAGCACGAGGGTACAAGTTCGACGATACTCAGAGCTATGCCGTGCGGGTTGCCCTCAACTACGGCAGCTACGTCCAGATTATGAGCGACCCGGTACCGATAACCATCGCAAAAGGAGCGTTGATCCCGGACTACAACCACAACAGGAAGATCGAAGATGATGACTTTAATCGAGCAATGAACAGCGACCCGTACTATTTCTGGGTGAATGATGATGATGGAAAAGATGATACGGAGGGAAGCGGGATACCGGGGAGCGGAAGCCTGAATTGGAATCGGACCAATGTTAATGGAACCCGTGACTTGGTCGATTTCTTCCCGGTTTGCCTGGACATCGCAAAAATGAAATCGGCATATCCGCCATCCGTCTTCATATACAAGCTGCACAACGAGACATCCTCGTTAAGTGTAGTGGAAACTCCACTCAGTCCTGACACATCCGGCAGCTATCTGACCGATGTTCCTACAGCTCTATTTCTGGCCAAAGCTCCGAAAATTATGATTAGCGAGGATGGCTACACGCTGCCGGACAGAGTCCTGAACGGTAAAGGAGTAATTCTCCTGGAAGGATGGAAGGAGTCAACTAAGCCGCTGAAACTGGTTGTTTATGATGTGGTCGGCAAGAAAATGGATGAGATTCAAATGAATCTCAGTATTGCTGGTATTGAACAGATGTTCAGGCATAAGAATCTGATGAAGGAAATGTACAAGATTGAACTGCAGTTTCCTGGAATTATTCCGCCAGCAGGAGTCTTGCCTGTTGCTGGACATCGAGTTCCAGATGAAGGTATGCCAGACAGACTTGTTGCGAGCGATTTCAATAAACCTGACCACTTTTCCGGATTTGATGCGGAGAGTGATAATTATGACAAGGAAACCAATAAGAAAAACGACTTCATACATGTGCATGGGTACAATGTTAACGGTCAAGCCGCGCGTGGGGAACAGAGTGAAGTTTTTAAACGCCTCTATTGGTCTGGTTCCAGGGCGCGCTTTTGGGGTATTTCCTGGTATGGGTACGATTCGCAAGCGTATGTTCCAACTGCTGGAACTCGCTCCCCTAATTATCACGTGAATGTTCGTCACGCCTTTAATGCAGGTAAGTTATTGAAGAACTTTGTCAATATTGGTGGTGCCACCATCTCTGCTCATAGTCTGGGGAATATGGTTGTATCTACAGCGATACAAAATGGTATGCAATATTCTAAATATTTGATGGCAGATCCTGCGGTTGCAGAGGAGGCCTATATTGACAGGTCAATCTACGAATCGGATATCGCTTGGGAAAAAGCTACCAGATCCCTCATGTATAATTCTGATTGGCGCTATCCAAACGGTTTGGACACCAAATACAAACCATTCCTCTGGCAATCGGAATGGTACAAATTATTTAGTGATGTACGCAATAATCTGACATGGAGAAATGTTTTTACTAACGTAAGAAATAATAAGTCGTATGTGTTCTTTGCACCTACTGATGAAGT
>CAIRSO010000144.1 GCA_903881215.1 uncultured Bacteroidia bacterium | reverse complement strand
ATTTTCGTATACATCTCTACATCACCTGATGAAAGGATATCACCGGTCTTCTTGATTTCCAGTGAATAATCCGCTTTAAGAAACAGATACACCGGTGCAATAAAATCCTGAATAATTTTCAATAACCCTCCAAACATAAGGTTTACCGGAATCTGGTCACTGATTTTGCTGTTGGGAACAAAACCGAGAGGAACTTTGAACAATGCCAGAAAGAGCCAATAAAGCGGAGTCTCTTTATTACCGGTAAAATTTGTGAAATAATGAAGATTGCCATCGTTGTACAGATAAGCCACTGACCCATCTTCCAGGCTTTCAAGGAAAGTCGAATTATAAACATCCGTATTCACTACCCAATTGAATTTTATTGACTGCAATGGATGATAATCCCCAACTGTAACAGAAAGATATTCACCGGAGATTCGTTGCCCAGGGATAAAATGCAAAGCCTTTACCATTGATTCATTTTTTGCCGGATTGGCAACTGCCTGACCCTTTTGCGGAAATGAAAATGTCTCCAGGGTGTATTTTTCACCTTTCAATAAATAATGACCCAAGGGATAATCCAGAGTGGGTGAGCCAATATAAGGTGTTGACTGAAACTGAAAATGCAGATGCGGATAGGGCGAACGACCCGAATTTCCGCATTTCCCCAGCAATTGACCCTGCAAGACAACTTCCCCTTCCTTCACTTCAATGGAGTGGTATTTCAAATGTGAAAGTTTGGAATAGATGTCGTTGCTGTGTTTGAGAATCACCGTATTCCCCCAGTTATTTTTGGTATTCACATCGCCAATGGTGTTGTCCCGAATCGTATTAACTACTTCTATGACCGTTCCGTCAAAAGGGGCGGTAATGGATTTTCCATAGCAATAATAATCTTCCGGGAAATCCCCGTCCCCTTTATATTGTTTCGCATTCTTATCAGTTATGATAAAATCCCATGCATTTCGCCAGGCACCTTTGTGGGTCATTTCACCATTGTGCCCCTGGCTTACCTCCCACTCTCCAAAGAATGGTAATGATGCAGCAACAGGAAATCTGGCTGGAAATCGTTTCATATTGCCTGATTGCAAATAAAGATTTTTCTCGGGATTACCCAGCTGAACAGGAGTTTCAATGAGTCCGACAGGCCTTTTCTCCCGAAGTTTTAAGGCATAAAGAAACATCAGCACCACCATATTAAAAGGGAGTGAGTAAGGAGAGATATGCAGATGATTAAATAGTTGCTGTGTGCTTATTGTTATTAAAACTACTGATGGCAACATTACCATGATCCATAAATAACTTATTCTGCCAGGAATTAGATAATACCCACCTAAAGCTACCGCGGTCAGGATATAATTAAATCCTATAAATGTGTAGTTCAGGGAATCAAATTCAATTCCCACCAAAACATAGAAGAGGTATGAAACCGAATAACCCAGAATTGAAAGCACAAAAGTGATGCGCGAATAAATAAGCAAACCAACAGAAATGATGATTCCGGCGAGAAGTCCCTTCTGAAAGAATATTGCACCAAGCGAATACAGGTAAATCCGAACGAAGGAAGAACTAACCATCGCATCTAACCAATTGTACAAATTGATCATAGTATTTCCACCCAGGCCAAAAAGTTCATTAAAGGTAAAAATACCCCTCTCACTGATGTTTAGTACTGTAAGTTCTCCGCCTGATAGTCCTATAATCCAGATGGTAACCAAAAACGGGATGCTCAGAAAGGGAAGACCATATTTTCCCAGGACTCCTTGAAATACTATCGTGAGGAAAAAGCAGGTTACCGAAGAAATGGCGACCAAAACATACAACTCGATTGATGGCTGGAATGCCAAACCTATACCTAATCCGACCAGAAGACTGTTAAACCCATACAATCCTGATTTAAGGAAATAGGTGTTGTATCCCAAATAGTAAGCAAGTAAGTTCGCTACACCAACTGCTATCAAACCACCAATTCCTGCACCATAATCGAAGAAACTGATGAATACCAAAAGTAGAGCCAGTACTTTCGAAGTGGAAAAAAATATCTGCGAATAACTGTTAAGTAGAGAGTGAAGAATATCCTTTACAATGTGATTCGATTTCTTTTCCATAAGTACTTATCTATGATCTTTTTGGGTTAAGTTCCACATGCTTGAAAGTTTCGAGGCTCTCCTTTTTTCTGATAATATGGGTTTTACCACGTTCATCAATCAGAACCACATTTGGTCGGTAGGTAATAAATTGCATCGATTGCGTAATATTATAAGCACCGACACGTTCAATGACCAATTGTTCGCCTGTTTTTACCTGTGGAAAAACAATTGCATCACGTATTACATCGATGTTCATACACAATGGGCCGTAAATGGTTGATTCCTCCGCATGTCCCAATTCTCTGGTGGGATATACGTTCAAATTATACCAAAACGAAGTGAACAAAAGGTTGACCCCGGCATCGATGATCATGGAACGCCTTCCGCTGTTAAGCCGTTTGTTGGCCAGGACAGTAGTGAGCAAATATCCGGCATCATCGATCAAGGCCCGACCGGTTTCAAGAAACAGTACCGGTAAATTTTCGTGTGGAATTTCAGATGAAATCAGTGCGTTTGAAATGGCCTCCGCATAATCATCGAACGACGGACAGGTTTCTGACCCCGGCATATAAGCACCTTTCAACGTGTTTTTCGAAGCGAATCCACCACCCAGGTCAATGTATTTCAGCCAGTAATCAAATTTTCTATGAATGGCCATGTAAAGGTTTGCCAACTTGGATGCGGCAATGGCATAGGCCGATTGCACCATGATGTAGGTTCCAATGTGTGTATGCAATCCTATCAGGTCGAGGCTTTCGGCCAGCATAATTCGATTGATTGCATTCCATGCATCTCCATTTTCGTAATTAAAACCAAAGCGATCCCAGATAGGATAAATTCCGGCATCCAGGTTTACACGAATAGCAACCCTGGCTTTTAGCCCTATTTCACGGGTTGTTTCGATCAATAAATAAAGTTCGTCAAAATGATCGATGTGGATACAGGCATTGTTTTCGATGGCCATTATTAAATCGGCTTTCGATTTATCAGGGCCGTTGAATAAAATTCTGGAACCATCCACACCATTTGCAAGTGCCTTTTCAAATTCGAATCCTGAAACAACTTCAGCCCATGAACCTTCATCGTGGTAGATACTGCAAACGGCATCCAGGTAATTTGTTTTGTAAGACCACGCGAACTGAACTTTTGGGTACCTGGTATCGAAAGCCCTCTTTGCCTCCGCATACGTATTCCGCATCGTAGTTTCTGAAATAACAAACAATGGCGACCCATACTCTTCAATCAACGATGAAACTGTGATTCCATCAATTTCGGCCACTATTTTTTGTTTGACGGGCATTCCAAATTTGCTGGGCATACCTGCATTTATTTTAGTCATCCCCGGCTTTTCATATTTCATTTTTTCCATAACGTTCTGAATTTAAATTTCTCCGTTCATTGCAATTGTTTCAAATTTCTCGAGGTCAACAATGATGTCGTATGAATAACGAACAAACATTTTTCCAGAACTGTACGATTCCATTGGGGTTACCTCATGACCCAATGCCAGTTTCACCAATGCTTCCGGAATATTCTGACCGGCACCCACAGCAAGGTAAACCCATGCCGGAATGCGGGGATTGATTTCTATGAGATAAAATTCACCCCTGGGAGTTTTAATTAGCTCAAGCTCCATCCCACCCTTCCAATGGGTTTGACGGATAAGTCGCCGGGTTATTTCCAGCATGTGATGATCGGAAAGAGTTATCCCACCCCAGGCTTTCCCCTTGTCAGTTATGTACTGTTTTCGCATCGGAACGGCGGAGATAGTATTGCCGAGGCCATCACCAAGAGCAATGACGTTAACCTCAGTACCTTTCACAAATTCCTGTATAATAACAGGTAAACCCCATTTGGCTGAAATTTTATTAAATGCCTGTTTTACCTGCTCTGCATTATTTGCCATGTAGGCATCATAAAATTGCCCCTTCACCATAACAGGGTAATCCATTTTTTCCTTGATCTCATGAATTTGGCTCTGGCTGCCCAGATTGATACTTGTTGGTACTTTGATACCATATTTTAAACCATATTCAGCAAGTTTATCCTTGTCTCTTTCCTGAAATTGCTGCATTGTTGGCAAAAAGGTATGGATACCAATTTTCAAAAGACGTTCTTCATTCTTCATAAATGAAAACAGTTCGGCATCAAAATTTGGTATTAGAACATTGATAGGTTCACGGTTATGGATCTCCTCAATCCTGTCGATCAATTCGTCTGAGCCTGCCGATGGATAAGGAATCAGGAAAATTTTGTCGCACAGCCCTTCCATGTAAATGCCTGGCTCCAGCGTTTCATAAACCAGTCCGATGATCCGGACATCAAAAACTGATGATTCCTTCAATGATCTGATTACTGGCACTCCTGGTCCCGGATTATCGGTATTGTTCAGACCGGTTACAGCAATTGTGATTTTTAATTTTGACATGGTAAATTTTTATTTGAAATCAAGAGGATCTTCCTGTACTGTAATCTGGTTGTGTTTGAGCAGTGCACAGAACTCGTAAAAATCATTTTCAAAAGTTAGATCATCCAGATCATATTTTTCAAGAAATATCTCTTTTATGTCATCAAAATCACTGTCCAGTGCAATCAGCTTTGTCAGCTCAAGCCCCGTTGGATTTATATTGAACGAATCGCCTGTCTTCGAATTGAAAACGAATCCGTTGTCGCTAATTCTTATTTCATCGGTTATTTTCATTTTGTTTTTTTATGGTGTGAAGTCAAACAACTTTCATGGATCTACCATGAACTGCCTTTCTCTCTTGGAGTGGTAACAATTGCCTCCAATTCTGATTGGGTGATGAACTGGGCCGAATAACTACCAACTAAACTGATAATTTGTCCATAAAATGAACGCATATGGTTTCTACTACCCATTAAAAGCAAATCATAAACAAGCTTGATATCCTGGTTGTCATTTTTTAACAATGCTTTTGCTAAATCAAAAATATCCAGGTCCTCAATCGTTGCTCCTACCTTATAGGCATCAAGAACAGAAGTGCTTCCTTGTGTTACCAGATTTGTGTACAAAGTCTGCAAATAAGGGCTTGTAAAAACTCCAGCCACATTGTTGCCAACCGGATCCTTAAGGCCATATTTGTTTAGTAAAGTCAGAATAGCATCGGTATGCTGTTGTTCACTGGGTGAAATATTCAGAAAAACAATTATACCCCATTTCGCATACAATGCGGTATATACATCTTTTGCCAGTTTCTCCTCTTCTCTCATCAGCAGAAGGCTGGCCGATTCATCCGCATTCAATGGCTCCAGCGGCAAATCAATAATCTGTGAAGTCACAGTGGCATTTACTACGACATCGGATTTCTGGCATGAGCTGGTTAGCAAAAGAAGACCCAGGAATACTACTGACAGTTGCAAAAGATTTTTTTTCATTTTTAAAAATTTAAAAGATTGATTATGATATTTAGAAACAAAATCGGTGGTTTTCCTACGGTTAGAATCAACAATATCTTCAAATAAAATCTATTACTCAATTAATTGAATAATCTCGGTAGGCGTTTTACCCACCTTTTCGGCAATCGTCTTAATTTTATCATCTGGAGTAGCCGTAATGGCATTCTTTCTTAGAATTTCGATGATTTCATTCTCCTCTTTACCCAGTTCCTTTGAAACCTCCCTGATGGTTTTTCTGCCTAATCCCTGCAATTGAAGTTTACTTTCAATTTTTACAGGAACAGTAAGATTGGCAGGAAGGATAATTGAATATAGCTTTGCCGGTGTGAGGTTGTTCAGTTCACTAATTCTTGAAATTGTTTGACCGACACTGTCAGCTTTCAACCCTTTTTGATGAATGAGCAGAAGGATACTATCTGCAGACATTTTAATGTATTTACCGGATAATTCTCTGATTGTTAAAATCTCTGCATGAGGAATAGGTGCCTGCTCTTCTTTTATCTCCCAACTTTCGGTGGTCCATTCCCCAAAATCCATGATGGCTTTAAATGGTTGGGTATTAAAATGAGTTCCCAGAAACACGACCATAATTAAAACAGCAGATACAAGAAGTTCTTTCCTCTTATTTAACCCTTTAACTGCTTTTGATGTGAAATAGTACCAAAAGACTCTCCAGTTTAAAAAAAACAGATGAAAAATAGAGAGAACAACAAACGTGTAAGAAAAAATTGTGTGAATGGCCTGCCAGCCAGCCTTTGTAAATCCCAATAGCATCCAGTTGGTCCAGTTGGTAACCCGACCGGGAGGAGCAATATAAAGGACTATTCCTGAAATGAAAATAATTAAAAAAGACCAGGCAAGTGAAAAGCTAACAAAGCTTTTCCAGGAAAATTTTTGTTTCATGGTTTATGACTTTTAAGGTATTATTAGTTTGGAATACTGGGGTATTGACCACTCCTGACCTGTTTCACTGGTTTTTCTGGGGCTTGACCATTCAAAGCAGCTTATCCAGGTCAGGTTGTGATCACTTACCTGTCACACAAGGGGATATAATCTATGTGACTTTTTTTTGTTCAGAATTATGGATAAACGACTCCTTTTATTTTCAGGTTCCAGATGAAGGCTTTCAAGTGGGCATTGGAACCTGCCATTATATTGGTATAGACAGTTTTAACGGAGATATTCTCTACTGACAACAACTCTTTTTGAAGGTCACTGATATCGGTCTGCTCAATCAGTACGCTGGCTTTTAGCGCATCGATCACCGAAACGTCACCCATGGCAATCAACTGTTTGTAAAGGTCAGTGAGGCGTGTGTTCACATAAACACCCGGATCGCTGCTGCTATTGTCGGTGACATTGAATCCGGCGATGAGCCTTAAAACGGCAGAAGTGTGCGCGTTTTCACTTTTGCTGACATTAAGGAAAACAGGCAATTTATACTTCGCATAAAAGTAAGTATAAACATCTCGTGCCATTTTTTCCTCTTCACGCATAAACAACAAACCAGCCGTTTCTACTGCATTGACAGTTCCTGTCACCACGCAGGGAAAAACCGTAACATCAGGTATTGTTCCTGTCAATATGCAGGCTGCCGGCACGGTTGCAGCTGTTACTGGTACTGTACCACTTTTCAAATCCGCAGACAACACCTCAGTACCTGCTGTCTCTACTGCTCCTGTAAAACTATCTGAACATGAGCTGGCCAATACAAATACTCCCAAAATGGCTATTGATGATAAAAAAATCTTTGTTTTCATGATATTTTTTTTGATTGTGAATTTTTTGAAGATTGAATTGATTTTAAACAAGGCACAGCTATCGCATTCATAGTTTAAAATCTTTTTTTAAACTACTGAATATTAATACTATAATAAATGCCCTTTTGAAGTAATTCGTGCGGTACACGCACAAAAGTGGAAGTAAGAACTATTTGTTTGAACGGGTTTCGAAAGTGTCGCAAACCCCATTTTTATTGGCATCAACGAAGTTTCTGCCTTTTCCCTGACCTCTACCTTGTCCCTGGCCTTTGCCATTACAGGTCCCATTTCCTTTGTTTGCCGCAGTACCGCCGGCGCGGTTGCCTGAATTATCGCAAATTCCATCGTTGTTCGCATCAACAAATGCTCTCCCTTTGCCGGTTCCGTTGCAAATGCCATTTCCCTGGCCCTGGCCCTGGCCTGAAATCGGATCTTGTGCACTTGCAAACGAAATTATTGCGATAATGGCCAATCCTGTTAAATAAAGTTTTGTTTTCATGACCTTAAAATTTAAATTATTTATGAAGTCAATTACTGAACCGTCTTCCTCCCTGCCAACCTTTTTGTCCCCCCTTGCCTGAGGATCCCATCGGTGAATCATTGCTAAACATCTCACTGAAGATTTGTTCCAGCTTTCTTTGTTGTTCCGGATCGCAAATGCTTTTAATACCCAGGTAGTACCTGTAGGATAACTTCTTTAAGTCGCTGTGCAACCGACCTATTGAATCGGACAGCACATTTAATCTGGAAGTATCACTTTGAATGGCAGCCATTTCGGCAAGCATCTCCTTCCGTTGGTTTGCTAATTCGAGCGTAATATTCCTTGCTTTTGGCCTGAAAGTAGGATTTATTGCTTTGAATTTCTCCATCTGATCGTTGTTCAGGTTTAACTGATCCCGAAAATAGCGGCCGCTAAATTTTTCTGAATCTGCTTCTGCCTGTTTTGTATCAACAATTGTTACATTTTCTGCTTTATCTGACTGAAACTTGTGGTACACCACTGTAAGAATTGTTGAAATATTCATGACTGCCAGTACCATGATCGCCCAAACCAGCATCGAATTTCTATTTTCTGCTTTCATTTTTATCTTATTAAAGTTGAGAAAATAAATCTATCGACTCAAGGGCTGCATCATTCATGTAAGAAAGCTCAACCGGTATTCTCTGGTGCGATTCTGCTGACAAGTACGTACTGCCCAGAAAAACTCCAAAAAATATGGCTGCTGCCAGCGAAACACTTATCAGGATAGGTTTAAAAACTTTCTGATAAGCAGGAATATGCTGGAAACTAGCGCTTTGATTCTCCATTTCTTCAATACCGGCCATAATCCGGGTGACAAGAAATGGGTTGGATTGAACTTTCATCTCAGCATCCATTACTTTGTTGGCAAGTGTAAGCAATTGGAAGCTCTCAGAACAAACAGAACATTTTTTCAGATGTTCTGCAACTTGAATTCCGGTTCCTTGAGGCAATGTGCCTTCAAGGTAAGCATCTAATTCATTTTGGCAAAGTTGACAGTTCATAATAATTGACTTTAATGGTTAGAAACAAAAATTATATTTTTCCTACGGTTATTTTTTCTTTTTTTTATATAAGGAGGATAATTTTTCGCGCAGATTGGCTTTAGCGCGCTGAATAAGGGCTTCGACAGCTCCTTCTGTGGTCTCCATGATTTCGGCAATCTCCTTTTGTGACAAATCATCGTACTTGCTGAGTACAATGGCAATGCGCTGCTTTTCAGGCAAGCTGTTCAGGGCTCTTTCTACCCATTCCTTTTGTTCGGTGTTGATTAGCAAAGCTTCAGGGTTTTCAGCCTCAGAGGCCGGGAAGGAATATTCTATGTTTTTTTCACTTCCGAACACATTTTCGAACCTTTGCAAAAAACTACTTTTTGATGATTTTCGAATTTTGTTCAGGCATGCATTTACCGAAATGCGATATATCCAGGTCGAAAAGGAGGAGTCACCTTTGTAACCTGTCAGGGTTTGGTAGGTTTGGATAAAAATATCCTGTGTAAGGTCATCTGCATCCTCTTTGTTGTGTAAAAAGCCCATGCAGGTTCGAAATACCAGGGGTTGGTACCGCTCGACCAGCAGACGATACAAATTTCGGTCACCTCCATTTATTCTATCAATAATTTCGGCATCAGTCATTTGTAATATAGATCACTGAGTTTATCCTTTTTTGCTTATTTCAGTCAATCCATTCTGATTGACTATCACTATATCCTTTTCATTTAATTGAATCAGCCCATCCTTCTCGAAGTTTTTCAACAGTTTCACACAACTCTCTGTCGAGATGCCGGCAAAATCGGCAAGGTCTTTGCGTGAAAGCAATTGGAATATTTCCGGAATCCTGGTTTGAAGTGAAGCGATATACAACAGGGTATCTGCAATCCGACCATTCATCTGCCGGTATAGAATATGACGCAAAGATTCCAGCAGATTCCCATTTTGCTCACAATATCGCTTGATCAGATTGAAGCCAAAGGCCCCATTCTGTTGGACCACCTTTACAATGGCATCTTTTTCAACCAAAAAAACCTGACAATCTGTGATGGCAACAGAAGAATAATTAAAAGTATTTTTAGTAAAGACTGCTGAAAGTCCAACAAATTCGCCTGGCTGAATGATCCTGAGATTGAAATTTTTAGATCCTTCTCCTTCTATGTATTGCTTGGCTAACCCGCTAATGACAAAGAGTGAATAAGATGCGAAAGCTCCCTGCTTCGAAAGATGGTCTCCTTTCCGAAACAATACCTGTGTTTTGCTGGCTCTTACAAGCTCTGCTTCTTCCATTGAAAGCATCTGAAAGCACGGAGCCTGAATGTCACAAATAAATTCGTTATCAGTTTCGAGTATCGTCTT
>CAIRSO010000143.1 GCA_903881215.1 uncultured Bacteroidia bacterium | reverse complement strand
CATTGCTTGGAATTTTTTTGGTGACAGTCTACAATTATGTCAATTGCCAAACCAAAGAGAACTCAGTAGCATTAAAAGTAAACCTTTCTGAAGAGGCCGGTCCAATGAATCCAGCGTGGGCCTGGTTTGGTTATGATGAGCCAAATTACACCACCATGAAAGATGGCAAAAAACTTCTTTCTGAAATCTCGGCTCTTAGCAATGTTCCGGTTTACGTGAGAGCACATAATTTACTTACAACAGGCGATGGGGTAGCTTCTCTGAAGTGGGGATCTACCAATATGTATACAGAGGATAAAGATGGAAAACCTGTATACGACTGGACAATAGCTGATAAAATATTTGACACATATATTGAAAGAGGGATGAAACCTCTTGTGGAACTTGGATTTATGCCTGAGGCATTATCAACAAAACCCCAGCCATACAGACATGACTGGCCAAAAACATTTCAAACGGGATGGGCTTATCCCCCAAAAGATTATGACAAATGGGCAGAGCTTGTTTATCAGTGGACAAAACATTGTATTTCGAGGTATGGCCAGACAGAAGTGGAATCGTGGTTCTGGGAAGTTTGGAACGAGCCAAATATCATGTACTGGCAGGGGACTAAAGAGGAGTATTTTAAACTGTACGATTATTCTGCATGGGCTGTAAAAAAGGCTTGTCCTAAAGCAACGTTTGGTGGTCCTCACAGCACAAGTCCAAGAGATGAAAATGCTGCAAAATTCCTGAGAGATTTTATCGATCATTGTATTAATGGAAAGAACTATGCAACAGGGTTGAAAGGTTCTCCTCTCGATTATGTTGGTTTTCATGCAAAAGGTTCTCCGAAAATAGTGAATGGTCATGTTCAGATGAATATCAACCTTCAGTTGCAGGATATATCAAAAGGATTCGAAATAGTTGCATCATTTCCTGAAACAAAAAATCTGCCTATAGTTATTGGGGAGTCTGATCCGGAAGGTTGTGCTGCATGTTCAATGACAAGAAATCCTGAAAATGCATACAGAAATGGTACTGTTTATTCGAGTTACGAAGCCGCAGTATTTGCACGAAAGTATGCCTTGGCAGATTATTTTAAAGTGAATTTTAAGGGGGCAGTAACGTGGGCGTTTGAATTTGAAGACCAGCCATGGTTTGACGGATTCAGGGATCTGGCTACAAACGGTGTTGATAAACCTGTCCTCAATATTTTCAGGATGTTTGGAATGATGCAGGGGACCAGGGTTAATGTCACAGGTGGAGCATTTACCCCGTTCATGGTACGCGATGCAGGTGTAAAAGGAACTCAGACAGATATTAATGCCCTTGCATGTAAAGAAAACAACAAGGTGTCAGTTATGGTCTGGAACTATCATGATGATGATCTGGCAGCTCCTGCTTCTCCTGTAAAAATATTGGTTAATGGTCTTACAGCTCCAAGAGTTATGGTCTATGAATACAGAATTGATAAAGATAACAGTAACTCATATGAGGTATGGAAGAAAATGGGATCGCCAAAAACTCCGGATGCAGAACAATACAAAACGCTTGAATCTGCCGGAAAACTTGCAATGCTAACCTCTCCATATTATACAAATACAAAAGACGGAGTTATAGAATTATCATTAAATTTACCCCGGCAGGGAGTTTCCCTCTTTCAGATTGAGTGGTAATAAATATCTCTGGCAAATAAGAAAGGGCTGACATGGATTTTTTTCAAACTCTTTTCGATTGGTATATGGCCAATCTGAATTATTTTACAGTAGCCCTTCTAATGGCTATCGAAAGTACTTTTATTCCATTACCATCGGAAATTGTTGTTCCTTTTGCTGCTTACAAAGCCGGGCAGGGAGATCT
>CAIRSO010000142.1 GCA_903881215.1 uncultured Bacteroidia bacterium | reverse complement strand
TGCCATTGACTTTCATTTCCTGAATGTACTTGTTGCCGGCAGAATTTTCAGGAGCTTCAATGACAACCTTTTTGCCATTTTCGAGGTTCAGGGTGACTTTCCTAAACAAAGGAGCTCCGATCACATACTGGTCTGAGCCCGGACAGACCGCATAAAAACCAAGGGCACTAAAAATGTACCAGGCCGAAGTCTGACCATTGTCTTCGTCTCCACAATAGCCATCCGGTGCCGGATTGTACATGCGGTTCATGGTCTCTCTAACCCAGTATTGCGTTTTCCAGGGTACTCCGGCATAATTATACAGGTAGATCATATGTTGAATGGGCTGATTGCCATGCGCATAATTGCCCATGTTGGCGATCTGCATCTCCCTGATTTCATGGATAACCTGGCGGTAATAAGATGCATCAAAAATTGGCGGTACCACAAAAACAGAGTCAAGCATTCTGACAAATTCTTTCTTTCCTCCCATCAGATCAGCAAGTCCCTGAATGTCATGAAATACAGACCAGGTATAATGCCAGCTGTTGCCTTCGGTAAATGCATCGCCCCATTTGAATGGATTGAATGGTTTCTGGAAGGTTCCATCTTCATTTCTGCCCCGCATAAGTTTGGTCTCTTTGTCAAAAAGATTTCGGTAGTTCTGACTTCTTTTGGCAAAAAGATCGAGTTCAGCCTGAGGTCTCTTCAGCGCTTTTGCCAGTTGAAGTATCGTCCAGTCGTCATAGGCATATTCCAGAGTTCGGGCAGCACTTTCGTTGAGTTTCACATCGTATGGAACATATCCAAGACGGTTGTAGTAGTCAACGCCTGCCCTTCCAACAGATTTTAAAGGTCCAGCATTTTCACTGTTTTTCAATACTGCCTCGTAGAGTTTGTTAATATCATAACCTCTTGCTCCTTTCAGATAGGCATCTGCAACAATAGAGGCAGAGTTGGATCCAATCATACAATTCCGGTGACCCGGACTGGCCCATTCGGGCAGCCAGCCGCTCTCATTGAAAGTGTTCACCATTCCCTCCTGCACTTTGGCATTGAAAGAGGGATGTAGCAGATTAAAGAGGGGAAATACGGCTCTGAATGTATCCCAGTAGCCATTGTCGGTGTAGAGGTATCCCGGAAGGATCTTGCCTTCATACGGGCTATAATGGACAACTTTTCCGGTTGCATCAATTTCATAAAATTTTCTGGGGAAAAGCATGGTGCGGTAAAGACAGGAATAGAAAGTTTTCTGCTGGTCTGAAGTTCCACCTTCAACTTGTACAGCAGAGAGTCCTTTGTTCCAGATTGCTTTGCCTTTATCGCAAACTTTGTCGAAAGAGTCATTGCCAAGTTCTTTCAGATTAATTTCTGCCTGCTCAAGACTTATAAATGATGAAGCAACACGGGCAAGAACGGTTTCTCCTCTTTTTGTTTCAAAACGAAGAGCTGCACCAACATGGGCAGCTTGCAACTCCGTTATATTACTTAAAATTGAGGTATCGCTGCAAACAACGCCTTCAACAAATGGTTTGTCCAGCTGTATAACGAAGAAGTTTTTAAAATTGGGTGCCACACCTCCGCTGTTTCTTGTTGAATAGCCAACGATTTTATTTTCTCCTTTAATGATTTTGATGTAGGATCCTTTGTCAAATGCGTCGACCAACAAGTATGAATTTTTATTTTCCGGAAAAGTAAACCTGAATATGGCTGCCCGCTCAGTTGGCGTAACTTCGGCAGTAATGTCATAGTCAGCGAGATAGACGCTGTAGTAATATGGTTTAGCAATTTCAGATTTGTGTGAGAACCAGCTGGCGCGCTTCTCCCCGTCAATTTTAAGTACATCGGTCATGGCAAAAAGTGAGAATTGTCCATAATCACCGATCCACGGACTTGGCTGATGGGTCTGTTTTATGCCCTGAATTTTGGTGGCATCATAAGCATAGATCCATCCGTCACCCATTTTTGCTGTCTGTGGTGTCCAGAAATTCATTCCCCAGGGCAAAGCGATAGCTGGGTAGGTATTTCCATTTGACAAGGAATAATTGGAGTCGCTTCCCATCAGGGGGTTAACAAGATCCACCGGTGAAGAGTCGTCCTTTTGTGCGAAAACAGAAACACCCGGCATAAGCAGGCATAAGAAAAGAATGAGAATAGTTTTCATAATAAGAATAGTTGAATTGGATGAAAGCATTCGGAACTGAGAAAATTAAAGGATTACGCAAAGACGAAACTCACAGGCAGAGTTTTGATAACAAATATAGTAGCATTTTTTATTTTTGAATTCAACGAGATGTGCATCGGTGGGAAAATAAAAAATCCCGCTATCAACGGGATTTTGGTACTGTTTTAAAGGAGTACAGATTTTATATCACTGAGTCTTATGCTTCGA
>CAIRSO010000141.1 GCA_903881215.1 uncultured Bacteroidia bacterium | reverse complement strand
GACCAACGAAGAAGTTGAAAATTTGCTCTCCGGGGTGTTTGATTATGTCCCCAAAGAAGAGTTGACAGGGGTTCTTTTTGCCCAGCATTATGCGGACAGCCGTGGGAATCCTTCCCGGGAAAGTTGGGAAATGGTTGTGGGAGAATATGGAGAATCTACTGCAAAGGGAATCCTTGGTGCCATCCGTGGCATCATGATTGGAAACGTGGTTGGGATCCCATGGACCTCATTTTTTAATCGATTCAAAGGAAAAGCGGATCCACGGAGCAACTTGGCTTACGACGTCATGATGATGACCGTAGGAACCCTAATTATACCGTTTGCCTTGATCCATGCTATGGTTGCGATGCTCACCAAAAAACCGGTTATTACGTTTCCATCGTAAATTCGGTTTCCCGAAAGGAGACGACTCATGGCAAAAACAAAAAGTGAATTCATATTCAACATGATAGCACCGGTCTATGGGCTGTTCTATCAATGGCAGAAGAAGCGTTTCGAGGAAGTGATTGAAAAAGCAAAAGAAACCTTGGACTTTTTTGACTATGAAACGATGCTTGATGTTGGATGTGGAACAGGTGCCTTGTGTGCTTTATTATCAGACAGAGGGTTTACTGTAACCGGCATCGACCCAGCAGAAAAGATGCTTAATATAGCCAAGCGTAACGCAAAGGGCAAACCGATTCGTTTTGTGTCAGGAAATGTACTTGAAAAACTGCCCTTTGAGGACAAATCTTTTGATGTAGCCATTGCTTCCTATGTTGCCCATGGGATGGGCGCCAATGAGCGGCAAGCCATGTACGCAGAAATGAGCAGAGTGGCCAGGCACAAAATCATCATTTATGACTACAACCAAAAGAAGGCATTCTTGACAACCGTCATAGAAGGACTTGAAAGAGGGGACTACCCCAATTTTATAAAAAATGTTGAACAGGAAATGAGACGGGACTTCCCCCAGGTTGAGGTAATCCAAGTGACCCGCCAGGCCAATTGGTATATCGGTACGCCCATGGAGGAGTCGGATTAATAGAAGGATTTGAATTCGAGATGCTAAAAACCCGGAATTAGACAATGCTAATTTCCGGGTTTCTTTATGGGTTTGAAATGTTTTGGGGGCTTGAATTAGTTGCCGTTTCCAGCACCGTTGCATACGCCGGTTCCGTCGCCGGTTCCATCACATGCACGAGTTCTGGTTTGGTCGCCGTCTCCGGTTCCTTCGCAGGCACGAGTTCTGGTTTGCTCACCGTCACCGGTTCCATCGCAAAGTCTCAGTTGGAGTTGGTCTTGATCTCCATCGCAGATTCCATCACAGACTCCGTCGCTGGTATCATCAGTGGATTCCTCCTGTACGACATCTTCCAATGGGGTTTCAACCAGATCGGTATCCTGAACATCAGTCTCAACCACGGGGTTTACTGCAGGCTCGATTGCTTCTGTATCTGTCGTTGCCAAAGCGGTTCCCGTTGAGGCTAGAATCAACAAAATCATTGTAGTAATGACTAATTTTTTGTTTTTCATAGGTTTATCCTCCTTTCTTATTGATTAGGACATCTTTAGAATAAAGGATAGATGTGTTAAAAGTATGTTGAAATATTTATTTTTCATTTTTTTTCAGCTGGAACCAAAATGTTGTGCCGGTAGCTTCCTGACTCACCACGCCGTACCTTGCTTCATGGGCTTCCAAGATGGATTTGACGATGGACAATCCCAGCCCTGAACCTATGATATTTCTCTTTTTAATGCCTTTGGTTCGATAGTAGCGATCCCAAATCAAATCGATTTCTTCTTCGGGGATGACAGGACCGGCATTTGTAATACCAACCTTTGCAAATTCATCGACATCCTCTAAAGTGACCTTGACACTTCCGCCGTCAGGGGAATAGTTGATGGCATTTTTGATTAAATTATGGAGAACTTGCTGGATTCGACGTTGGTCACCGATGGCATCCCTATGGGCGTTTTGTTGGTATGTAATTTTCATATTGCTTTCATGGAGGATGGACTGATAGCTGGCAATGATGCCTGAGATACAACTTGAGATGTCAAAGGGCTCACTTTTGATTTCCAGCATGCCGGATTGCATTTGAGCAAAATCTAAAATATCTCCAAGGAGAAAATCCATCCTGTCGGCTTCCTTGGATATAATGGCGAGCTGAGACTTTATGGTCTCGGGATCTTGAGCATCCATTTCACCGATTAAG
>CAIRSO010000140.1 GCA_903881215.1 uncultured Bacteroidia bacterium | reverse complement strand
GGATCGAAATGCCTTTGATTAATCTTCACCAATTTGGAATCGGGCTTCTTTGTCTTGAAAAGGATCTCTTTTTTTTGCGACTCTGTAAAACGCAAAAATTTCACTCCATCGTCAATCACCATTTTTACCCCACCTTTGCCATTGTTGAAAAGAACAACGCTGATTGAGTCGTTTTGCTCATTTTTCAGAAAGATGCGCATCGGACTCATGTTCTGATTGGCTGTCCACAATTTTGCCTGCTGACCTGAAAGGTTTGAAAGTGTTACCAAAGAGGAGTCAGATGCTGCACGATCAGTCAGAAACCGCAAGGCCATGCGAATGGAGTCGTTGACTTTTGAGATTTCAGATTCATTGTACGCAGTGAGTAAAGCCCTGTTTTTTGTCAGGAGATAGGTCTTTTTCTGCGATGCCGCATCCGCTGATGATTGATTGATGAAGTTTTCACGGTAGCTTTGTATCAATGAATCCCTTCTGAAGAATATGATAGAATCATTGTAAGACTGACGGGTCCAGCTAAACTGCTTCATCCGCATAGTATCAATCTCAGCGGGAGTTACATTACCCGGAAGTATCACCTTTGACCAGTCTCTATTGAACTTGCTGACAAAGCTTCCTGGTAATTTACTCTCCATATCTGACAGCATCTCAAAAGGATCTCCTTCTTGTACAACTGGAGCTATGGACAATTCTTCGCTCAAATAGGTATCAGGAACAATGATCAGGGTCCTTCGCAAACTGTCTGACACTGATTTCCGGCGGTTCTCCACAAGCTTGTCAAGCTCCTCAGCAAAAAGGTAACCCGATACAACTCTCTTGTTCGGGATGTTTTCCATCTTGCGGTTAAAGATGATCGGGATAGAATCCGCTGTTAAGATATGACCCATCTTCACAACAACCGTATCAATCGGGTCATTTTCAGCATAATTAATGACTCCCTTAATTGGCCTTTTATATGATTCATTGGTCATGTACCACTCGCCTGAACCGTTGAAAACCTTTTTCATGAAGGAGAGACTCCAGGATAGGGTATCCTGGATGGATGCCTGATTTCTTGATTTTCGCTTTTCAAGAGTGTTAAAATCAGTGGCAAAAGCAGTGCTGAGACTAAGGAAAAGAAGACTGACAGTCAGTAAACTAATGTATTTTTTAATCAACATAGAACATCAAATTGTAGTTAGAATCTGAGGCACGAAAGATACAAAAATATCACGATCAGACTGTTTTCCTATACCGCCAAACAGCCAAAGAGAACATGATTACTCCGTACACTGAAAGGTAGATCAATTCGCGCGACATGTCCAGCAACCCCGAACCTTTGAGCACCACATTGCGGACAATCCGGATCAGGTAGTAGAGCGGATTAATCATATCCAGTTTTTGGGCCCAGGCAGGCATACTCTCTACGGGTGTGAAAAGTCCGCTCATGATAATAAATACAATCAAAAAGAAAAAGCTAACGAACAAGACCTGCTGCTGGGTATCTGAGATGGCTGAGACAAACAGTCCCATACTCATAACAAGGAAAAGATAAACGGTTGTAAAAGCGTACAAAGTGAGGATATTCCCTCTGAAAGGCAACCCAAATACCACTTTTGCCACCAACAAACCAAATGTCAGATCAAGCAGTGCGATGATCAGAAATGGCATCATTTTCCCAATGATGAAGTGGTATTTCTTGATAGGGGTGACATTTAATTGCTCAATGGTACCCAATTCTTTCTCCCTGACCAGGTTGAGGGATGAGAGAAAAAGTCCGATGATGGTGACCAAAATAACCAAAATTCCGGGAGCCATGTAAAACTTGAAGTTCAGTTCAGGATTGTACCAGTAACTGGGAATCACCGTGACTTGCTGCGGTGGAATAAATTTTGGAACCCCCATCATCTCTGCCCTGATCTTCATGTTGTAACTGCCAATAACTGTCTGCAGATAGGCATTTGAGAGTTCGGCAGCCGAGCCGTTGATGGCATCGACCATTACTTGTAAAGATGCCTCATCATTACGTTTCAGCTTTTCCTCAAATCCTGAAGGAATTGTGACAACCAGTCCGGTTTTCCCCTTCAACAAGATCTGATCGGTCTCTTCGGGCGATAGCTGAGCACGCTGAAGGTGGAAAAATGAACTTGCTTCCAGCTTTGAAGTCAGTCCGGTGGAGGTCTTGCTCAAATCCAGGTCCACAATTGTTATGTCCACTTTCTTTATCTCCATCGTGGCTGCAAAGACCAGAATAAGCATCTGCATCAATGGCATGATGAATATTATTGGCAACATTGCTTTGTTGCGGAAAACCTGGATAAACTCTTTCTGTAGCAGATATAGTATCGTTCTCATTTGGTTGCTATTCTAATCTTAATCTAAATTTTTTCACGCTCAAAAGCAGAAAGACGGCCGTCATGGTACATAAAATCAAAATATTTGGCCATATATATTCCAATCCGTTTCCTTTAAGCATCACCTGCTTGAGGGCATCAATAAACCAACGTGGCGGCATCAGGTTACTGAGAACCTGAAGTGGCAGAGGCATATTCTCAATCGGGAAGATGAAGCCCGACAACAGCATGGTGGGCAACATGAGCGCAAATCCTGAAATAAACAGGGCCACCTGCTGACTATTGGCCACTGTCGAAATAAGTATTCCCAGTGATAGTGCCATGGTGATGTAAAGGATAACCAGAAAAGCCAGCATGACAACGCTTCCGCGTATGGGCACCCCAAAGACCATATTTCCCAGCATCACCACAACGACTGCGTCAATGATGGAAAGCAAAAGATAAGGGGCTACTTTCCCAAGGATGATGTGGGTAGCTTTCAGAGGAGAGACGAGCAGAATCTCCATGGTTCCCATCTCCTTCTCCCTGGCAATGGTGATGGAGGTCATCATGGCTGAAATGAGCATCAAAATCAAGGCCATCGTACCCGGAACGTACATGAAGGCACCTACCATGTTCTCATTGTATAGCATCCGGACTTCACTTTTTATCTGAACCGGAATTGTAAAACCGGCATATTTCTTCCTGGTGTAATCCTGCACAATTCCGTTGGTGTAATTGTACAGCATCTGTGCTGTATTAGGATCAGAGGCATCAGCAATGACCTGAATGTTTGCCTTGCCCTCTCTTTCGAGTTTCTCGGCAAAATCCTTTTCAAAGACGATCACTTGCTTTACATCACCTTTTTTGAAAATCGGATCTATCTCACCGTCTTGCAGTAAATTAGCTTCAAGTCGAAAATAGCCTGACGAAAGCAGCTTATTTTTTAGCTCTCTGGTCACATTGTCGTTGGAATGATCGAGGATGGCGATCCGGGCATCCTTGATTTCTGTTGTTATGACATAGCCAAACAACATCAATTGTATGATGGGAATCCCAAACAGGATGACCATCT
>CAIRSO010000139.1 GCA_903881215.1 uncultured Bacteroidia bacterium | reverse complement strand
GAATAATGGAGATTATTTCCGAACGGAGGATCGATGAAGATATAGTCAAGGCTTGATGCTGGAAGTGCCTTGATATTGGTCGTAGACTGGCAAGTGACCGCACTAAGCCCATAAACACCCGGCATGGCTAGCTTGACCAGACGTTTGAGCTTATTGGTCATCGAATATTGTGGAGAAACCTCAGAGATGAGAGAGCCAACAAATAGTGTACCTGAGAAATAGCGATTTACTTGTGACCCACCAACTCTACCAAATTGAACTGGTTGATAACGGTTCATTTTGGTGAAGCCAAGGTTATTGCCTTCGACAAAAAAACGAACAAACGCTGAAGAACACGTTTTCAGTTTCTCCCAGAGTCTTGCGTACACAATCATGGATCGGCGGAAATAAAAATGGTGCAGGTGACTAATACCCTTGAGGTGATAGCCATCTTTCCCTTTTCGCTCACCATCTGGCATCTCAAAAATGGGATACCAATCCTCAATGGCAGTTTGCTCAATTCGCTTCAGCAATAATAAGTCAGCATCGTCTGGTTTTTTTTCGTGACGATTTTTTCCAATTTGGTAATTGATAATCACCGGAGTGTAACGAACTAATCTGTGTGTCTCATTGCATGGTTCATCAAAATACGACTGCCATTGGCGTTGCAAGGACTTTTTATTCAGTTCAGCCGAGCAATGGAGGCACTTAAAGTTCTTGTTGACGGCAGAAGTCTTCTTATCAACCGCAGTATCAAAATAAATGACTTCCTGGCCGCAATGCGGGCAGTTGAAGGTCTCACTCCAAACCGTATAATTTATTTTTCCTTTCGTCTTTCCATCAACGTGGAGCGTTTCATACATCCACCCACATTCTTTCTCAACCTCCAGGAGAATTTGCTTGGCCTGTTTTTCAAAGGCCGTAATATCAACCGGCGAATTGTAATTATATGCAATAAAAGTAGCCGCTGGTGAAAGGTCGTTCAGTATTGTTCTACGCACACCAAGTTTTGAAAATGGGAGCCATACAGTCTTGCCTTCTTCATTGGCCTGTTCATTCAATATGGTACCATCCGGTTTTACTTGGTAACCGAGTGACATGACCGCTTCGCGGTCACCACACAGTTGTGCGGCTACACCTGTCATTCCTGTTCCACAGAATCCATCAAAAACGATATCACCTGGTTCTGTGTAATGCAAAATGTATCGCATGATGGCTTTATGCGGCACTTTGGTGTGGTAAGAATGGGCATTATAGATCGGATCGTTTTTGCCCTCACTTACATCGGCAGCAAAAGGTTCCCGCTGATATTGATAGTCAGAAGGTTTTTTTGGCATTTGTGCTTCCCATTCGCTAAGAAAATCTGAAATCCATGGATTTGGACAGGCGGTGTAATAGGGAGGATCACTCAGAGCCAAGATGTCTTCATCGGTACCGATTGGAAATCCTTCTATTGTGCGGAATTCGGGATACTGCAGTTTTTGACGGAGCAGTTCGGTAAAATGGGTGCGGCGTTCAGCATCATTGGAAAATGTTAACCCAAGACAAAAGACTGGCTCAGAAGGTGCTGGTAATTCTTCCTGAAAGAGTTTGCCAGATCCTTCCTTCGCTGCTACTATATGAGATTCAAATAATGCTTCTTCTTGTTTTTGTCGTTTCATTAGTTCTTGTTCTCTTGATTATCATCCTCTTTTACTGTCAACCGGTATTTTTGTAGTCTGCTATGAGGTTTATCAGGAATGGTATATTGTATCCTAAATTGAGATAAAAGCTGGCGAATTATTACATTCAATTGTCCGGAGACCACTTTCTGTCCAAGCTTTTGTGATATTTCTGATTTTCCTAATGGGCCATCTTCCAGAATCTTAAGTACACGGTTTTTCATTATCTCTGGCTGCGACTCTGGCTGTGACTCTGGCTGTGACTCTGGCTGCAACCCTGCTGCATGGAAAGTCAAATAAACGGATCCAGCACTCTCATGCCAAACAGGCTGCGGGTTTCCGTTTTCTTTACACCATTTAATAATATTAATTGTTCCCGTTCCCCACTTTTCGATCACACCTGCCCGGTAGAAGACTCCAGCTATCAAGGGGTTCCAGGGTTTTGATTCATGTGGTTCTGCAAGTTTCGCCGGTGTAATCCCTAAATGTAAAGCCCCGGGATTTATAATCTCTAACTGATTCTCGTACATCGCTAAGGTTGTTGAACCTCCAACAAATGAATAATCACGATGGCAAAGAGCGTTGGCTATAGCCTCCCGCAAAGCCCTCGGAGGATATGATGGCTGATCTTCGCGTTGAATTTTGCCTCCCACCACGCGACCGGCAATAGGAATATGATCCATCAGAAATTGCTGTGCACGGCGAAGTAAACCAAAGGCGTGATCCCAATAAATGCGATTATCGGCAAAATCAGCTAAACGGTCATTCCCACGAAATCTTCCAAGTCTGATGCTAAACTGCGGATAAAGGACTTTAAGCTGGTCACTTTTACCGAAAAGGGCCACAGCTGCGTTTAGTAGGTACCCGCTCCTGATCAAATCAAGGCCTCTTAAAACAGGAACGATATCGCGGTTTATACCAGGATCAACTCTACCCAATCGGATTGCTTCATCAACCATTAATTGTATCTCCTCTGTATCCAGATCCTCGATTGTTACCCCAGCAGTTACCGGCTCATTCTCCCAGCGTTGGGTGGCATGTAGGTTTTGAACAATCCTCTTATCGTACTCTTCCTTCGGCATCACACTTGTTGTTGGCCCGCTTCGAATATAGGGGCGGCCATCGTACAGGTATAGTCCTGTGTTACCGGGAATGCGAATAACAATAACACTGCGTCCATTATCAAGGTTAATTATCTCAAATTCAGGGAAAGTAGGTGGCTCAATTTTACGGAGCTCAACACTGATTTCTTCCATGGTTTTGGTGCTCACATCCTGACCAATTAGTTCGCGCTTATCGTTTATGCCGAAAAAAACGAAACCACCAAGACCGTTAAGCATGGCACAAACTGTTCGCAAGGCTTCTGATCGTTGGCCTGTAGAGCGTTTGAATTCAATTCTTTCGCTCTCTCCGTAACTAGCTAATTTTTGAAGTTCCAGGAAGTTCATATGCAATTATTCAAATACGATCCTAACTTTCGTTGGATCTTTACCTTTCGTTAGCTGATCAATATATTCTTCAAACCGTTTTTTCATTTCGGCAGGAGTT
>CAIRSO010000138.1 GCA_903881215.1 uncultured Bacteroidia bacterium | reverse complement strand
TCGACACGTAAGGCTCCGATTTTTTCGATGTTTTTGTTGATGGCACCCAAATCAGTTTTCTCTGCCATTACCAATGATTTCTGATGTGCCTCTAATTCGCCGAGTTCATTTTTGAGTGGCAACAACTGTTTTTGAACTGCCATCATGCCTGTTTTAAAGGACTGTTTTTGCACATCGGTAAGGTTTAGACCTTGCGCAGGACCTCTCCCTTCACGCGCTTTCATTCCCTGGGTCATTTTACCATGGATCCTTTTTGGTGCATTTTGCGTTGTTTGGGCTACCAGAAATGTGGAAATGCCCATCAGCATTACGATCATTAAAATTTTTGTTTTCATTGCTTTTAATTTTAATCTATACTAAATTATTTACTTAAACTGACTCTTAGATTACAGAAGATCAAAAAGGTTATATGCAGGGTCAAAAAAATTAACAAAGTTTAATAATCCGGCATAATGGAGGAAGGAATTAAACAAAATAACTCATGCCCAAAACTGTTAGGATACCAACGATGCCGATGGCCGATTCCATGAGCGTCCAGGTTTGAAAAGTCTGCTTGACACTGAGGCCAAAATACTCTTTGAACATCCAGAAACCGGAATCATTGAAATGTGACCACATGACGCTTCCTGCTCCTGTTGCCAGGACCATCAATTCGGGGGATGCGCCGGTTTGCTGAACAATTGGCAGCATAATTGGTGCAGTTGTGAGAGTGGCGACAGTTGCGGATCCGATGGCAAGTCTGAAAATGGAGGCTACCACGAAAGCCATCAAAAGTGGGTTCATGTGAAACGTATCCGATATAGAGCGGATGTAGGAAATCACGTTACTGTCTTTCAATACCTGCGAAAATCCACCACCGGCTGCAATGATCAGCACAATCATTGAAACGGCTCCGATGGAGCTGGAGGCAGAACCCATTACCTTCTCCATAGAATTTCCTTTTCTCAGGCCCAGTGTAAAAATGGCTACCAATACAGCTGTAAACAGGGCCACATTGGCGTCGCTCAGAAATTTGAATAAGGTAAGGAGCAGCGCTAAAGGATTTGCTGTCTGACTACTCCATCCATTTTGGGAAAAATGTTGCAAATAGAAACCAGTGATGTTGTCGATTCCAATTTTGGTAAGTTCAGTTTTTGCAGGAGGTGCTGCGACCAAAATATCTGTAAGCGCGCCTAATAGCATCAGAATAATTGGCGTAATGGCACACAATATGCTGACACCCAATCCGGGTAGTTCACTCTTTTCGAAATGCCTCTCTTTGAATAGTTCAGGAGGTGGTGCTAGTTTCATGTTTTTGGTAAAACGTGAGAACCAGATCCCTCCTATCAGGCAGCAGGGAATCATCGGAATCAGTCCATATAGTAATACCTTGTTGACATTGGCCTCATAGATGAATGAAACATAGGTTGGTGCAGGGTGAGGCGGCAAGAAGCAGTGGGTCACAGAAAGCGAAGACAGCAGAGGTATTGCCAGCCAGAGAAGTGGCAATCTGGTGATGACAGCGAAGGTGAAAATCAGCGGAATCAGTACCAGGAAGCTGGCATTGTACATCATTGGCAACCCAACAAAGAAGCCTGAAATCATCAGGGCATACTGAATGTTCTTCAGTCCCATCAGGTCAATCATGCGAAAGGCAATGGTGTGCGCTGCACCGCTCTCCTCAAGGATCTTACCCAGCATGGCACCAAAAGCCAGGATCAGCAGTACTTTGCTCATAGTATCACCTACTCCTTTCAGAATGGAATCCAGAATATCCAGCAGATTCATGTGGCTCAACAACCCTACGGCGAAGGAGGTTATTAAAAGGGCCAGAAAAGCATGCAGTTTAAATTTGCCGATCAAGAGCAACAGGATCAGAAATCCGATTCCGACAATTAAGAGGGGCATATAAGCTTGGTTAAAAAGTATGAGTTAAAGGTAGAAATAAACCGGTTATAAACTAAAAATGCTGGGTTACCAAAGCAATTAAATGGCTTTCGTTTTAGTTTCAACATATTCTATTTAGTTCCGTATAAAAATCATATGCCAATTGAAACATTTACACAATAGTCAAATGCACAGATTAAAACAGATACAATTTCTTCCAATCAGTTTAGACCAGGCGTGGAATTTTTTTGCTACACCCAGCAATTTGAATGAGGTAACACCTGAGGATATGGTTTTTGAAATTACTTCAGAGCTTCCTCTCAAAATGTATGAAGGACTGATCATCAGCTACCGGATCAAACCGATGATGAACATTCCACTCAACTGGGTGACGGAGATTACTCATGTGCACGAAAAGGAATATTTCGTAGATGAGCAGCGACAAGGTCCCTACAACATTTGGCACCATGAGCACCATTTCAAGGAAGTTGAAGGGGGCGTCATCATGACTGATCTATTGCATTACGATATTGGCAAATCAATTTTTGGATGGATTGCCGGCAAATTGTTCGTCCACAAGAAAGTGAGGAACATTTTTGAATTCAGACGTAAGACGCTGGAGACCTATTTTTGTAAAAAGTTAATTTAGAGAATTAATTATGTTACAAATTATCAGGAAGGAATTCAATTAATGTGACCCATTCTATTAAAGTTTTTTTAGTTTGTATAAAACTTTCGTTTAAGATAGAACGCTACATTCACCAGTGCGATCATCACCGGAACCTCTACCAATGGACCTATTACCCCTGCAAAAGCCTCTCCTGAATTAATCCCAAAGATGGAAATGGCGACTGCTATTGCCAACTCAAAATTGTTGCTTGCCGCAGTAAAAGCCAACGTAGTGGATTGCTCATAATTTGCGCCAACTTTCTTGCTCAAAAAGAAGGATGACAAAAACATGATGACAAAGTAAAGCAGTAAAGGCATCGCGATTAACACAACGTCTAAAGGGATTTTAACAATATATTCGCCTTTTAGAGAGAACATCACGACAATGGTAAACAGCAATGCAATGAGTGTCAGCGGACTGATCTTGGGTATGAATTTGGTTTCATACCAAACTTTGTTTTTAACCCTGGTCAACACGAACCTGGTCAAAAAGCCTGCAATCATTGGTATTCCAAGATATATAAATACGCTTTTGGCAATGGATCCCATGGTAATTTGCGATACAGTTTCGTTGACCGGAATTCCAAACCAGCCGGGCAAGACGGCAATAAATAGATAGGCATATACAGAAAACAACAGTACCTGAAAAACGGAGTTAAATGCGACCAATCCGGCGGCATATTGGTTGTCTCCCCTGGCTAAATCATTCCAGACAATTACCATGGCAATGCATCGGGCAAGTCCGATCAGGATAATGCCGTACATGTAAGGTAAATTGGCATTGTTTTCACCCGGAAACAGTTTAAAAAAGATAACTGCCAATGCAAACATCAATATTGGTCCCAATACCCAGTTTTGAAAAAGGGAAAGTCCGAGAATTTTAGTATTCCTGAAGACATCACCCAGCTCTTCATACTTTACTTTCGCCAATGGCGGATACATCATGACGATCAGTCCGATGGCAATCGGAATATTGGTACTTCCTGATGACATGCCATTCCAGAAATCTGCCACACCAGGAATTATCCAGCCTGCAAGTACCCCAATAAACATAGCCAGGAAAATCCAGAGGGTTAAGTAACGATCCAGGAAGGAAAGTTGTTTGGTTGTGCTCATCTTATCAATTTGATTTATAATTATTTGTAGCCGGATATTGTTATGCTGAATATTCCCCTGTCTCCATTTAAAAACTCAATTTGTTCTGACTTTGATAAATATTTTTGAATCACCTCGTCAGGAATAGCAATTTGGTTTAATTTGTGAGTAATGACATTTTTAAACCCTGTTCTTGTTATGATACCCAGATATTCGCTCTCTATGATGGCACCGGAGACACAACCTACATACATCAATATGTCATTTCTGAATTTTTCCGGTAGTGTACCTTTCAAAACCACATCAGAGACACAAAAATGACCGCCAGGTCGCAATACACGCATCATTTCTGCAAAGGCCTTTTCCTTGTCGGGGACAAGGTTTAAAACGCAATTTGATACAATTACATCAAAGCGATTATCAGGGAAAGGCATATTTTCAATGTCACCCAGCATGAAATCCACGTTATCGTAGCCAATTTTGTTGAGGTTAATGGTTGCTTTTTCAATCATAGCCTCAGTAAAATCTATCCCGGTAACCTTGCCATTTTCCCCCACAATGGCTCGTGCCACAAAGCAATCATTGCCTGCACCACTGCCCAGGTCCAGAACATGATCGCCGGCCTTGAGCTCTGCATAATTGGTTGGAATACCGCATCCCAATCCCAGATCTGCATCCTGTTCATGTCCGCTGATATTTTGATATTCATCACCTATCATTTTGATATCCAAATCGCCACAACAGCCGGAATTACCGCAGCAGGAGACTGGATTCAACAATAGACTTTGCTTAGCGATTTCACCATACTTTTCCTGAACTACTAATTTTAAATCTTCTGCTTTCATCTGTTTATAATTTGACTTTTAATGGCCAGATGGAATACCCACTTAATCATTTTCGGTTGGTTTGAAAATTGTCTTATGGGTATTTCAT
>CAIRSO010000137.1 GCA_903881215.1 uncultured Bacteroidia bacterium | reverse complement strand
CAATCCTTCTATTGGAAGAATCCGGAATTAAACTTATTGAAGGAAAAAGAAGACTAATCTCTTCTTCAAAAAATTTCCCGCTTGAGGTGCTTTACCTCCGCGATGATGATATTCCACAATGTGTTGCTGATGGTGTTGCAGACGTCGGCATTGTAGGGAAAAACGAAATGGAAGAGCAACAAAAAATGGTTGAGGTAATCAAACACCTTGGTTTCAGCAAGTGCAGACTTTCACTGGCACTGCCGAAAGACATAGATTACCCTGGACTTAGCTGGTTCAATGGCAAGAAAATAGCCACCTCCTACCCGGCTATCCTCAAGGCTTATCTGGCAAAAAATCAAATCATTGCAGATATTCACTTCATTGCGGGTTCGGTCGAGATTGCCCCGGGTATCGGACTTTCAGATGCTATCTTCGATATCGTCAGTTCGGGTAGTACGCTGGTGAGCAACAGACTGAAAGAGGTAGAGGTAGTGATGAAATCGGAAGCTGTAATGATTGCCAATCCTGCGCTTTCCAAAGAGAAACAAGCGATTTTGGACGAACTGATCTTCCGTATCGAATCGGTAGAGAATGGTAAGGGCAAGAAATACATCTTACTTAATGCCCCTAACGAGAAGATGGAACAAATAATTAAAGTACTACCTGGCATGACCTCCCCTACCCTGATGCCTTTGGCTAGGCCGGGGTGGAGTTCTCTGCACTCTGTAATCAACGAATCCGAATTCTGGGAAGTGATAGGCAATTTAAAAAGAAATGGAGCCGAAGGTATTCTCGTATTACCCATTGAGAAGATGATATACTAAATATTACCATGCAAATCTATCGCTACCCACCGAAAGAGACCTGGACATCGCTTACTTTAAGGGCGACAGCCGACTATTCCGACAAATTTGCAGTCGTTGAGGCGATGATGCATAATATTCGGCTTCATGGCGATGCTGCAATAAAGGAATATACTGCAAAGTTCGACCATGTACTTATTGACCAGATAAAGGTTTCGGAGGAAGAGCTGCTGTTGGCTGAAAATGAAATCACTCCTGCATTGGCCCAGGCAATACGCACGGCAGCAGAAAATATCCGCATTTTTCATGAGGCTCAAAAGATACCGGAGCGGGTAATAGAAACTTTCCCGGGAGTAAAATGCTGGCAAAAAAATATAGCCGTCGATTCTGTCGGATTATACATCCCGGGCGGCTCAGCTCCACTCTTTTCGACGGTGCTGATGTTAGCATTGCCTGCTCAAATTGCAGGTTGCAGGGAAGTGATTCTTTGCACGCCTCCTGATCCTGCCGGGAAAGTCCATCCTGCCATTCTTTTCGCTGCCAGATTATGCAAGGTATCTGCAGTTTTTAGGATTGGAGGCATTCAGGCCATTGGAGCCATGGCCTATGGCACCGAATCTGTTCCGAAAGTGTACAAAATTTTCGGCCCGGGCAACTCCTGGGTAACTGCTGCAAAACAATATGTCTCGCTCAATACCTGTTCTGTGGATATGCCTGCAGGTCCCTCCGAACTTGCCGTTGTGGCGGATTTTTCAGCTAATCCTGCTTTTGTTGCATCTGACCTGCTTTCACAAGCCGAACATGGCGCCGACAGCCAGGTTATTCTGTTGACAACAGACGAATCGATGATCGATAAAGTTTCCGCTGAGATCACAAAACAACTGGAAGTGCTTCCCCGGAAGGAAATCGCAAACGCTTCTCTTGCT
>CAIRSO010000136.1 GCA_903881215.1 uncultured Bacteroidia bacterium | reverse complement strand
CGGATTGGCCACTTTCCAGGCTTCGTTGGCAATAACGGCCATTGATTTTCCGGCTTCGATGCCGAAATTGAAGAACGAGCTCAGGATACCGGATATCACTGCGATGATCAAGCCTTTCACCAGACTAAACTCCAGAACACTTGCTTTCGTTTGCTCGGGAGTGAGCTCTTTCTCCTTTTTCCAGCCGGCATTTCCGGTGATTGCAATACCCGCAAGGCATACAAGTACACCCAGAAGAACCAACCTTCCGCCTGGATTCCCAAGCATGTGGATAAATGAGATTTTCCCCGCAGTTGGGTTGATGGCATAGTAAATAGGAGGTATCAATGCCCCGAACGCTGAGCAGAAGCCCAAAACAACAGAGTTACCAAGTGACATTCCCAGGTACCTTACTCCCAAACCGTAGGTGAGTCCGCCAATGCCCCAGAGAAGCCCCATCAGGTAGGTGATGGTAAGAATATTCATGGATGTGGAACCAATGATGTGACCGAAACCCGGGATGGTCATCCAGGCAGCGAGTGGCGGAACGATCATCCAGGAAAAAAGTCCTCCGATAATCCAATAGCTCTCCCAGGCCCAACCCTTAACCTTGCTGAAAGGCATGTAAAAACTTCCTGAAGCGAATCCTCCGATCGAGTGAAAAATAACTCCTAATAATGCATTCATTGAGAAAATTTATTTGTTAGTATGGTATATAATGATGAATGATGAATGATGAATTAAAAATTAAGATTATGCGAATTTGCGGAAATTGTAAATTTTTCCTAAAAATAGATTAAAAATTAAGAAGTAATTGGTCCTGTTCGTATATTTTGAACTTTTGAGTACTCAAATTTGACGTGACAAATCTTAAAATTAGGAGTTTCCCGATTTTGTCTTTACCTTTGCAGCCTGATTGAGTCACTCACTCCGTGTGCTTGAACACCACGTAAAAAACAAGTAAAATGAAAAGATCCGTTTCCGTTCTGTTTATGCTTGCGGGCATCCTGTTCGCAATTTGTTTGTTGATATCCAACATTTTAGCAACAAAAATCATATTAATTGGTTCCTGGGCCGCACCGGCTGGCGTCCTGATATTCCCGATCGCTTACATTATCAATGATGTGATCGTGGAGGTTTGGGGATACCGAAAAGCCCGGTTGATTATCTGGTCCGGGTTTGTCGTTAACCTGTTGGCTGTATTGTTTTTCAGTCTGGCTAACGTTTTGCCGGCTGCTCCCTTCTGGCACAACCAGGAGGCTTTCGGCATGATTCTGGGCAGTACACCTCGCATTGTAGCAGCCAGTTTGACGGCCTATCTCATAGGTTCCTTTTTGAACGCGATCGTGATGAGTAAAGTAAAGGTACTCATGAAGGGGAAAAACTTTTCGGTAAGGGCTATTCTATCAACGCTGGTTGGAGAAACTGCCGACTCCACGATTTTCATCCTCATCGTATTTGCCGGCAGCCTTCCTTTTAAAGCCTTGATCATCATGATCCTGACGCAGGCATGTTTGAAAACCGTTTATGAAATCATGATTTTACCTCTTACCATTCAAATCGTCAATTGGGTCAAGAAAGTCGACGAGTCTGATATTTTTGACAAGTCAGTTTCGTACAATCCATTTTTAATTAACCAGGTTTGATGACAAATTCTGCAGCATTGGTGGTTTTTTCCGGTGGACAGGATTCGACAACCTGTCTGTTCTGGGCAAAAAAGCATTTTGGTCAGGTGACAGCAATCGCGTATAATTATGGGCAAAGGCATGTGGTCGAACTGACAGCTGCCAAACAGATTGCAGAAACTGCGGGCGTTCCACTTCATATATTTCCTTTGGATTTGCTGAGTGGCGTCTCTCACAACGCATTAACCGATCAAGATATGGATGTAGAGTCTGATCAACCCGATAACCGTCCGCCCAACACGCTGGTCGAAGGAAGAAATATGCTTTTCCTCACCTATGCAGCCATTTTCGCCAAAGCAAATGGCATTCACAATTTGGTTACAGGGGTTGGTCAGTCGGATTATAGCGGCTACCCGGATTGCCGCAATGATTTCATTCTATCTCTTAATCAGACGCTCAATCTATCGATGGATTTTGACTACCACATTCACACCCCGCTGATGTGGCTTGACAAATCAGAAATCTGGCAGATGGCCGACGAGTTGGGAGTCTTTGATCTGGTGAGGAACCAGACGATTACCTGCTACCATGGCATTTCAGGAGAAGGTTGCGGCAATTGCCCTTCCTGCAAACTTAGAAACAGAGGATTGAAAAATTACTTAAAATCGAAAGAAAATGGACGAATTGAATAGTTTGGGCAAGTCGACAGTATATGGATTCAACTACAACCCTGAAGTGCTTGAGACATTCGAGAACCGTCATCCCGGCAACGACTATTGGGTGAAATTCAATTGTCCCGAATTCACCTCTCTGTGTCCGATAACCGGTCAGCCGGATTTCGCCACACTTTACATTTCCTACATCCCGGAGATAAAAATGGTTGAGAGCAAAAGTTTAAAGCTATACCTCTTCAGCTTCCGCAACCATGGCGGATTCCACGAAGACTGTGTCAACATCATCATGAAGGATTTGATCAGGTTGATGGATCCCAGGTACATCGAAATATGGGGAAAATTCACACCACGTGGTGGCATCAGCATCGATCCCTGGTGCAACTACGGCAAGGCCGGCACCAAATTTGAGCAGATGGCCGAAAACAGGATGATGAATCATGATTCGTATCCGGAAAAGGTGGATAACCGGTAATTAAATATTACGAATGATTGGGATACTGATGTTTGTGGGTTTTAATCGTTGACCCTTCGACCCTGAATAAAAACAGAAAAGGCACCCTTTCGGATGCCTTTTCAATATAAGTGGGGAAGTGCTTTCTTACTTCTTAATTACTTTCTTGTAGCCATAAACAGCCGAAGCACCCAATTCTTCTTCGATGCGGAGAAGTTGGTTGTACTTTGCCATCCTGTCGGAACGGCTAAGCGATCCGGTTTTGATTTGTCCAGCGTTGGTAGCAACAGAAATATCTGCGATGGTGGCATCCTCTGTTTCACCCGAACGGTGAGAAGTAACACTTGTGTAACCGGCACGATGCGCCATTTCGATGGCATCAAGTGTTTCGGTCAGTGTTCCAATTTGGTTCACCTTGATCAGGATGGAGTTGGCAGCGCCAAGTTCAATACCCTTTTTCAGATATTCAACATTGGTCACAAACAAGTCGTCACCAACGAGCTGGCATTTTTCGCCCAATTTCTCGGTAAGCAATACCCAACCGTCCCAGTCATTTTCAGAACATCCGTCTTCGATGGAGTCGATCGGGAAGTTGGCAACCAGGGAAGCCAAAAATTCGACCTGCTCAACATTGTTGCGTTTTGCACCATTGGCACCTTCAAATTTGGCATAGTTGTAAATGCCATCTTTGTAAAACTCAGAAGCTGCACAATCGAGTCCGATGGAGATCTCTCCGCCTTCTTCTGCGCGGCCTGGTTTGTATCCAGCATTTTTGATGGCCAGGATGATGCTGTTCAGGGCATCTTCAGTGCCATCCAGTTTTGGAGCAAAACCACCTTCGTCGCCAACTGCTGTGCTGAGGTTGCGGTCGTGCAATACTTTTTTGAGGCTATGGAAAACCTCGGCACCCATTCTCAGCGCTTCGCGGAAAGAGGTAGCACCGATGGGGCGGATCATAAATTCCTGGAAAGCAATGGGAGCATCTGAGTGTGAACCACCATTGATAATGTTCATCATTGGAACAGGCAGAACTCTTGCATTGACACCACCGATGTAACGGTAAAGCGGCATCTCCAGGTAGGCAGCAGCGGCTTTGGCCACAGCGAGGGAAACACCCAGAATGGCGTTTGCACCCAGTTTGGATTTTGTTTTTGTTCCATCGAGTGCAATCAGTGCATGGTCAAGTGCGACCTGGTTCAGGGCACTCATTCCAACTACTGCATCAGCTATATGTGTGTTGACATTTTCGACCGCTTTCAAGACGCCTTTGCCAAGGTATCTTTTCTTGTCGCCGTCGCGAAGCTCAATTGCCTCGTTTTCTCCGGTTGATGCTCCGGATGGTACAGCAGCGCGGCCAACAAAACCGCTCTCAAGGGTTACTTCAACTTCCACGGTAGGGTTACCGCGTGAATCCAGAATTTCTCTTCCCAGGACTTTACTTATTAACATTTTATGTACTATTTAAGTGATACAATCTGTTCGTTACCTGAATGATAACTACATTTTCGTTAAAAACCGCACAAAGTTAGTGAAACTGTCAGAAAATTCAGCAAACACCTCGTCTCGGGGCAAAATGTTAATGTAAAAATCATGTTGTATTTTTTTGCGAAATACAAACGACAAGCGGGGTGACTAAAAATCACCCCGCCTGTCTTATAATTGCCTAAAAAGGTCTAATTGCTCTTCATCTTTCGTTGAATTTTTTTGATCGCCTGCTCGATTGGCTTCTCGGGTTCAATCACGTTGTATACCCCCCAGAACTCAGGATCAGCAAATCCTGACACCTCATCCATCATGACCACATAAGGTTTCAATCTATCCGTAGGTTTTGCGTTCTTCACCGGACTTTTTGTCCAGTCGGTCACGGCCATCTCGATGGTACTTGCGTAATGGGTATTGAAGAGTCGCTTCTTCCATTCAATTTTGAAGACAATCTCTGCCCTTGAGTAGCCAAAAAACCATTTACCCTCCTTTTCACGGTAGTTGACCTGGTAGGTGGCCTCTGTTGGGTATACCTTGGCTCCCATGGGTTTCTTGCGGATAAACAGGTCGGAAGCAGCATTTTTGTCTGTGACATTAAGACTAAAAGTGGCACTTATGATGGCCAGCGATTCAGTATCCACATAAAGTTTGCCATAATAAAGCGGCTCTTTGACAAATTCCCTTTGCTTGAAATCGATCACATACATCAATCGTTCACCAATTTTAGATACATTTTCGATGGTAAATTCATAGTTCCCCATCATGTCATCGGTGAAAATCATCTCCGGATTTTTCATGATATCAAGCATCACAGAAGTATAGGGACCGCCTTGTAATTTGAAAGTAATGGTATCCAACCTTGTGTAATCCGTGTTTTTTCTTCCTTTGGAAAGCTCGATCTGATCGGCTCTTGCGGAAAGGCAAGGTTGTTTGTAAAGATCAAGCACGGCCTCAGACAAGGAAACGTAAGTTTTGTTCTTTTTGATCGTCTCACGGTAGAAAACGATCATTTTGTTTTGATCTTCGCTAAAGTTATCAGCCCGTCGGTTCATAATAGAACGAATGAGCATATCCGGATCTTTAGGATGTACATTGATGGTGCTGAGGGTGACTGTGAGTAACTCTAACTCGATCTTATTCCTTTCCGGCTTCATGGAAGAAAGGGGGACGACTTTATCCTTGTGACCAAGGTAAGAAACGATGACATTTCCCTCAGTCTTTAAGATAGGAACCTTGAATGCAAATTCACCGTCGCTGTTGGCAACTGTAGAGAGGTTGGTGCCTTCCAGTGTCAAGGTTGCAAAACCAAGTGATTTTTTGGATTCCATATCGATCACAGAGCCTTTGTATTGCACATAATTAAGTGAGTCCGGAATGCTTTTCAAGTTATCAGCAGCACTCAGGCCGCTACACCAAAAAACAATCAGCAAGAGAAAAATAAACTGTAGGTGATGACCAAACCGGAAATTAATTTGAGTTTTCATTTTGAAAAGTATTAAATTGAACGATGGTGAGCTTCCGCTTTACCTGAAAATTTACACTTTATACTTAAACTGATGTAAACTGATGTTTGCAGTTCATACGTTTGAGCGGGTTCGCTTTTCAGGCATCACTACTGTCAAGACAGCCAAGGTAAAATTTACCCTTAATTTAAGATTAAAAAAAACTTTTTCTGAAGGAATTTCGTTTAATTAGATGTTATGCTCATGATATAATTAGGTTTAGGAAATGAAAAGGTCACTGGTCACGTTATTATTACTTTGTTTGTCGTTGCTGATCATGGCTCAACCCCATAGCCAACGACCCAAAATCGGCCTTGTGCTATCCGGTGGAGGTGCCAAGGGATTTGCCCATGTTGGCGTATTGAAAGTTTTGGAAGAGGCAAAAATCCCTATTGATTACATAGCCGGAACTAGCATCGGTGCCATTGTCGGAGGATTATATGCCTGCGGTTACGATGCTGCCACACTTGAGAAGATTGTCAAGAGTCAGGATTGGAACAGTCTGCTTAGCAATGAATATAAATCAGAATTTATTACCCCTTTCGATCAGTTGGATGAGTCGCGTTACAATGTTCGGTTCCCTTTTGAAGAAAAAAAGCTCGCCCTATCCAATGGCATCCTCAATGGCCAGAATGCCATGGAGCTCCTCTCATATCTGACCATTGGTTTTCACGATGTCTATGACTTTTCCAAATTACCCACTCCATTTCTTTGTATAGCCACCGATTTGACCAATGGTCAGGAGGTGGTTTTGGACAAAGGATATATTGCCAAAGCCATTCGGGCAAGCATGTCTATTCCGGCGGCCTTCACTTCCACAGATATAAATGGCCAAATGCTCGTTGATGGGGGTATCGTCAACAACTATCCTGTAGACAGGTGTTTAGAAATGGGGGCGAATATGATCATAGGAGTGGATATCATGGACAGCTTAATGACCAATGAGGATCTAAAAGGCATCCCCGAAGTTGTCTCTCAAATGATCAACTTCTTGGGTCAGCAAAGAAGCAATAAGAATGCCAAAGAAGTGGACATTTATATCCGTCCTTACATCCGTGGTTATTCAGCTGCCAGTTTTAATGCTGAATCTGCCGAGGCTTTGATTAAACGTGGTGAAGATGCTGCCAGAAGGGTATTGCCTCAACTTATCCGGTTACGGGATTCCCTTGGTGTAATCGCCAAACCCAGAACGATTCATAAAGAAATAAATAAAGATACTACACTAATTATTAGTCAGATAGAAGTGACCGGAACCGACAGGGCCAAAATTGCCTTCTACCTGGGTCAAACCGGGATTAAGCGAGATCAGCATGTCACTCTTGAGCACCTTAAAAATGGCATTTCAAGGCTCTATTCTACCGGAAATTACGAGTATGTCAATTATCAGCTCGTTGGAGGCAAAAGAAAAACACTCAAAGTAGAGGTAAAAGAGCGAAAGAACAACAAAATAAATGCAGGACTTCACTATGATTCTGAAATGAAGGCAGCTATGCTTGTCAATATAACTTTGAGAAACCAGAATTTCTTTGGATCTAGGTTCTCTATGGATGCCAAGCTGTCTCAATTTCCCATGTTTGCAGGACAATATTCGATTGACAGAGGTTGGAGGCCAGGATTTTACTCTAAGATAATGTATGTATCAGATCGGTTTTACAGATACAATGCAGGGAAGAAAACCGCCGAAATTGACATGTCACTGTTCAACCTGAAGATAGCCGGACACTCCTTTATAACCGATGCCACGCGTTTTACACTTGGCACTTCGATGGATGCCTATAAATTAACCTCTGCCATCGGAGACACCACCGGTTACCGAATCAAAAACAAAGTATATTTCAACCTCTTTGCCAAGATTGAACACAGCCGTCTGAATAAAATATATTTCCCAACCAAAGGGACTAATATCAGTGGTGGAGCCAAACTTTTGCTCAATAATGGATTTGTAACTCCCGTTTTACTCGGTGATTTTTACTTCAAAAGGGCACGTTCCGTGTCAGATCGCATCACACTTCTTTATTCAATCAACAGTAGATTGGTTATTGGAGACAATGAATCCTACTTCCACAGGACATTTTTGGGTGGGATTCAACAGACCGATTATATGGAGAACAATGTTCCATTTAACGGATTACGTAGAATGGAGATCAATACTGCCAGCGTGGGAACAGCAAGACTTGAGGCGCGGTTGAGAATGTGGGAAAAGATTTACATTTCACTGACGGGTGATTTCGGAATGTACAGTGAGGATAAACTCTTTTTAAGTAATCAAAAGACGATTTACGGTTTTGGATTGAACGCTGCTTATGACAGTGCCGTAGGTCCTCTGGAGTTTAATATGAGTTTATCGAGTTTGGAAAAGAATGTCGTTCCTTTCCTCTCGCTAGGTTATTGGTTCTAATATTTTCTTCTTTCCCCCGGATAATTATCTTTGTAAACACTTCACTCAATCTGATATAATGAGGAAATATTTGCTTTTCATACTTTTTTGCTTTACCTCCTTCCAGACGCTTTCAGCACAACAAAGTCCTGTTGATCATCTCTTTTCTACCGAAAGTCTAAAAACAGCCTCCTACAGTATTTACGCAATAGATGCCAATACAGGCAGTAAGATTGTGGAGAGTTCACAAAAAAGCCTCTCCACAGCCAGTGTCATGAAACTTTTTACCACGGCAGTTTCCCTGGAGATACTGGGTCCGGACTATACTTTCTCAACAACGCTTTCATATGCAGGTAACATAAATTCTCAAACCAATACCCTTAACGGAAATCTCATCTTGAAAGGCGGTGGCGATCCGGCTTTCTACTCCTCATTTTTTGCAGACCACTACAAAAACTGTTTTGAGAACTGGATCGACGAACTGAAGAAGAGAGGCATTAAAAAGATCAATGGTAACCTGATGATTGACCTGTCTTCCTTGCAGCATGCCTCGATCCCGGGTGATTGGGGGTGGGAAGATATCGGTAATTATTATGGAGCAGGAATCTCTACCCTGACTTTTGGAGACAATCTCTATAACATCCATTTCTCGTCCTCCAAAACCGTCGGATCCGAGGCAACAATAAAATTTATTGATCCGGAGATAAAAGATCTTCTTCTCGAAAACCTTGTCCTCGCATCCGCTGAAGCCGGTGACAATACGATTGTATATGGGGCGCCGGGTTCGGTAAATCAAACCATCCAGGGTACTATTCCTGCCGGGGAGACCGATTTTGTGGTAAAGGCAGCCATCCCGGATCCACCGCTTGTAGCAGGACTAACCTTCATAAAAAAGCTAAAGGAGGCAGGCATTGAGATTTCCGGCGTTGTTTCCAAAGCCGGGGCTGCAGAAACCAATTTTGGTACATTGATCAGTTCACAAATGTCTCCTCCCTTGAAGGACCTGATCGTACCACTCAACAAGGAGAGTCTGAACTTGTTCGCAGAGCACCTCCTATGCGAGATAGGCCGAAAAAGCTACAACGAACCAACTATTGAGAAAGGCATTGAAGCCTACCATCAATTTTGCCGGAACAAAGGAATCGATTCCAAAGGATTCTTTCCTACCGACGGAAGCGGCCTTTCAAGAAGCAATGCACTAACGTCAAAAACCTTGGTAGAAACGCTGAGAATCATGTACGACAGTAAATACCGTTCAATCTTTTTCGGCGCACTCCCTGTCGCCGGAGTTGATGGTACACTGCGTCATTCATTCAAAGGCACACCGCTCGAAAAAAATGTCATGGCAAAAACCGGATCTATGGCAAGGGTCAGGAGTATTGCCGGAATGATGAAAACCAAAAGCAAAAAAACAGTTCTTTTCGCAATCATCCTAAACAATTTTGATCTCAAATCGGCTGAAGCATCCAAGCTACTGGAATCTATATTGTTGTCATTGTACAACGATTAGATATTAGAACTCACATTTCATACTTCTCAAAACCTTGGGAAATCAGAAGATGCATTAGAACAGTAGTTTAAATATTAGTCCCTCAGAATTTTGAAATATAACCTCCAATGGAATAACTGTTGTGGCAAAAATAATATTACACAGAGGAAGAAAGAGAAGCACAGAGTTACACTGAGGTTTAGAATGTTTTTTCGAACTCTGTGGATCTCTGTGACCCCTCTGTGTCGCTCTGTGTAATATTTTAATGCAAGTTACATTAAGAGTAAAAATGAATTTTGAATTTTTGGTTAAAATATTCCATAATTCACAGACCATAACAAAAAGAGTGTAAAATCTTTGATTTATTAATTATTTAACCTTGATTACTTACAATTTTATTTTGCAGTGAATTTATTATTGATACTTTTGTCGCAGTTGTGATGCACATACAATCATTTGCATCAATCTGAAACAATAATTTGACTTTTGAGTATTGAAGATTATGAAAACTTCCTTTGACAGTCTCCTCCTCGTGGTTATTCTAATTCTCGTCTGTGCTGGTTGAGGAGGTTAAGTCTTTGTGATGACAAAATATAGATGAACCTTTCTCAACAAAACGAGAAAGGTTCTTTTTTTAAGAAAAAATTATGCAAAAAGGATTAAGAAGCAATCAATCTACGCAAGGGCGTAAAATGGCCGGAGCCAGAAGCTTGTGGCGAGCCAATGGCATGAAGGAGCACCATTTTGGAAAGCCTATCATCGCCATCGTGAACTCTTTCACACAGTTTGTGCCGGGTCATGCGCATCTTCACGAGATCGGTCAGATGGTTAAGAAACTGGTTGAAGCTGAAGGATGCTTTGCCGCTGAGTTTAACACTATCGCCATCGACGACGGAATTGCCATGGGACACAGCGGCATGCTTTATTCGCTTCCATCCCGCGACCTGATCGCCGATAGTGTCGAATACATGGTCAACGCCCACCAGGCCGATGCCATGATCTGCATCTCCAATTGCGACAAAATTACCCCGGGCATGCTGATGGCCTCCATGCGCATGAACATCCCCTCTATCTTCGTTTCCGGCGGACCGATGGAAGCCGGCGAAATCCGCGGCAAGCAATACGACCTGGTAGACGCCATGGTGATGGGTGCCGATGATTCGGTCGATGCTCAACTGCTTTCTGAAGTAGAACAAGATGCCTGTCCGACCTGCGGATCCTGCTCAGGTATGTTCACTGCCAACTCCATGAACTGCCTCACCGAAGCGCTGGGTCTATCGTTACCGGGAAACGGCACCATCGTGGCCACCCATGCCAATAGAAAGAGACTATTCGAAAAGGCGGCCAAACGCATCGTCGAGATCACAAATGCCTATTACCATGAAGGTGATGAGAGCGTTTTACCGCGTTCCATTGCAACCCGCGCTGCCTTCATGAATGCTATGACCCTCGATATTGCCATGGGCGGATCAACCAATACTGTGTTACATTTGCTGGCCATTGCTCATGAGGCGGAAGTCGATTTTACCATGAAAGACATGGACGAATTGTCGCGCAGTGTGCCATGCATCTGCAAAGTGGCGCCAAGCTCAGCTTACCACGTTCAGGATGTGAACAGGGCCGGCGGAATCATGGGCATTCTGGGTGAACTGGAAAGAAAAAACTTACTGAACCTTCAGGTGTCACGGGTGGATGAGCCAACCCTGGCTGCTGCCATTGAAAAATGGGATATCCTTAGGGTTGGCGATGGTTCGGAAGCAAAAAAATGGTACGCTTCTGCACCCGGAAACTTAGGCCGCAACCTGGTATTGGGTTCACAGGAAAAATATTACTCCGAGCTCGATCTTGATCGTCAGAAAGGTTGCATCCGCGAAGTGGATTGTGCATTTTCGAAGGAGGGAGGACTGGCTGTCTTGTACGGAAACATTGCACGCAAGGGATGTATCGTGAAGACGGCAGGTGTTGACGCTTCTGTTTACCATTTCGAAGGGACAGCCCGGGTTTTCGAATCCCAGGAAGATTCCTGCACAGGCATCCTGGAAGGAAGAGTAAAAGCCGGCGATGTGGTTATTATCCGCTACGAAGGACCAAAAGGCGGTCCGGGGATGCAGGAAATGCTCTATCCAACTTCTTATTTAAAATCTCGAAAACTGGATAAAGTTTGCGCCTTGCTAACGGATGGCCGCTTCTCGGGAGGAACATCCGGACTTTCAATTGGTCATGTCTCACCCGAAGCAGCCGCCGGCGGAGAAATTGCCCTGGTCGAAGATGGAGATAAAATTATCATCGACATTCCCGGTAGATCCATAGAGTGGATTATCAGCGAAAAAGAGCTGGCATTGCGCAAGTCCAAACAGGAGGCTCGAGGTAAAGAAGCCTTCAAGCCGGCAACCAGAATTCGTGAGATCAGCAGGGCGCTGAAGGCATATGCGCAGAATGTTTCTTCTGCTGATTTGGGTGCGATTCGGTTGATCGACTGAATAAATTTAACAATAATTATTAGTACTTCTTATTTCAAATATGATCAGATATGACAACTAAAAATGAGAAAATAAAAAATAATCCTAAAGAACCCGTTGAAATGTCGGGATCGGAAGCCATGATCCGTTCGCTGGTAGCGGAAGGGGTAGACACGATTTTCGGATACCCTGGAGGTGCTATCATGCCAATTTATGATGCACTTTACGACTTCGGTCATCATGTCAAACATGTGCTGGTACGCCACGAACAGGGAGCCGTTCATGCTGCACAGGGATATGCACGAGTTTCGGGCAAAGTCGGCGTATGCTTCGCCACATCGGGTCCGGGAGCAACCAACCTGATCACCGGTATTGCCGATGCGATGATAGATTCTACGCCTTTGGTATGTATCACCGGACAAGTAACTTCCGGGTTACTCGGCACCGATGCTTTTCAGGAATCCGACGTGATCGGCATCTCTATGCCTGTAACCAAATGGAACTACCAGATTACAAGTACGGACGAAATTCCTGAAGCCATTGCAAAAGCATTTTACATCGCCTCAACCGGTCGCCCCGGTCCGGTGCTATTAGATATTACCAAAGATGCGCAATTCGGGAAGCTGCAGTTTTTGTATGAAAAATGCACAAAAATCCGTTCTTATGTTCCCGAATTCCCAACTAATAAGAAGCATTTAAAGAATGCAGCCGACCTGATCAATGCTGCCAAAAAACCCTATCTGATCTACGGACAGGGAGTTTTGCTTTCAGGCGCCGAAAAAGAACTGCTGAGTTTCATCGAAAAAACCGGAATTCCTGCTGCCTCAACGTTGCTAGGCATTTCAGCCCTGGACAGCGATCATCCCCTGAACATGGGAATGCTCGGCATGCACGGAAACTATGCCCCCAACATCAAGACCAACGAATGTGATGTTCTGATTGCGATTGGTATGCGTTTTGACGATCGTGTCACAGGCAGTATCAGCACTTATGCAAAGCAGGCAAAGGTCATTCACATTGAAATCGACCCTGCGGAGATTGATAAAAATATCAAAACTGAGGTGGCAATTCTGGGAGATGCCAAGCATACTTTGCGACTCTTAACGACACTTGTTGATGACAAAAAACATCCTGAATGGGTTAACGAGTTCCATGTAGCCAGGAAAAAAGAAGAAGACAAGGTAATTGTCCACGATCTTAAACCCACCAAGTCTGGCTTGACAATGGGTGAGGTAGTTCGCTTATCGACAGATTTAACCAAAAATCAGGCTATTATCGTGACCGATGTGGGTCAAAATCAGATGGCTGCTGCCCGTTATGCCCGTTTTAGCAATTCCAGGTCATGGGTCACTTCCGGCGGATTGGGAACCATGGGCTTTGGGTTGCCGGCTGCGATAGGAGCCAAATTTGGAGCTCCGGATAAAGAAGTGATACTCTTCGCCGGAGATGGAGGAATCCAGATGACGGTACAGGAACTGGGGACCATTTCCCAGGAAAAACTTCCAGTTAAAATTGTGATTTTGAACAACGATTTCCTTGGAATGGTTCGACAGTGGCAGGAGCTGTTTTTCGAAAAGAGATACTCATTTACCGAGATAACAAGTCCGGATTTTGTCAAACTAGCAGCCGCCTATGGCATTCCCGGAGCAACAGTCTCCGAAAGGAAAGATATTGAGTCGGCCATGAAAAGCATGATCGATGCCAAAGGCCCCTATCTGCTTGAAGTGAAAATCGAACAGGAAGACAACATCTTTCCTATGGTTCCGGCTGGCGGATCAGTCTCGAAATGTTTATTAGGTCCGGACGAATTATAAACCTGTCAAGTAACAACGCAACAATGAAATACCCATGAGAAGATGTATACACCAACAGAAAATGAATATGTGGGTATTCCATGTGGCAAATAAAAAACAAATCATTAACACATGAAACAAGAATATATCATCAGCGCATACAGTGAAAACCACATCGGTTTGCTCAACAGGATAACCATCATTTTCACGCGCAGGAAAGTCAATATCGAGAGTCTGACAGTTTCAGAATCAGCTCTGGCCGGCATCTCAAAATTTACCATTGTGGTCAATGAAGAGAAGGAAAAAGTCGTCAACATCGTCAAGCAGATTGAAAAACTCATCGAGGTATTAAAGGCTTTCTACCACACCAACGATGAGATGATCTTTCAGGAGATAGCCCTTTATAAAGTTCCAACGCAGGCTCTGATGGACAGCGACCAGATCGAGAAGATGATCCGCAGCCACAATGCCCGTATTCTGGAAATCACCAAAGAGTACACGGTCATCGAAAAAACCGGTCACAAAGAAGAGACCCAGGCTCTTTTCGAAGGTCTGAATCAATTCGGCGTATTGCAGTTTATCCGTTCAGGGCGGATTGCAATAACCCGCTCTCCCATCGAACGACTCTCCGAGTTTCTTCGCGAAAGAGATACGCTGTTTACGAAGTTGGAGGCGAAGATAAAGTACTATTAAAGAAACACAGTTAAATTAAATATTTTAAAAACAAAAAAAGATGGCAAGAATTAAATTTGGATCAGAAGAAGAAAACGTAGTAACACGTGAGGAATTTCCAGTATCAAAAGCACTCGATATTCTTAAAGATGAAATTATCGCGGTAATCGGTTATGGCGTTCAGGGGCCGGCCCAGGCTATGAACATGAGAGACAATGGTTTTAAAGTGATCATTGGTCAGGCACCGGAGTTTAAATCTGATTGGGAAAAGGCAATTAAAGACGGATGGGTTCCGGGAGAAACATTATTTCCAGTGGTTGAAGCAGTAGAAAAAGCTACCATTATCCAGTTTCTTGTTTCTGATGCAGCCCAGCGTCTGCTGTGGCCTGTCATTAAGCCATTCCTGAATGAAGGAGACGCGCTGTATTTTTCGCATGGCTTCTCAATCACCTTCAAAGAGCAAACAGATGTCATCCCACCGAGTAACATAGACGTGATAATGGCTGCTCCAAAAGGTTCGGGAGCCAGTGTGCGCACCAATTTTCTGGCAGGAACAGGAATCAATTCAAGTTATGCCGTTTTTCAGGATTATACAGGCAGGGCAATGGACCGCACCCTGGCACTTGGTATCGCCATCGGATCGGGATATATGTTCCCAACAACATTCGAAAATGAAGTGTATTCAGACCTTACCGGTGAGCGTGGCGTCCTGATGGGAGCACTTGCCGGCATTATCGAAGCACAGTATAAAGTTCTTCGCGACAATGGCCATAGTCCTTCAGAATCCTTTAACGAGACTGTTGAAGAATTGACACAAAGTCTTATTCGATTGGTTGACCAGAACGGTATGGACTGGATGTATTCAAATTGCAGTGCGACTGCCCAACGTGGTGCCCTAGATTGGAGACACAAATTCCGCGAAGCAACGCTGCCGGTTTTTGAAGATCTGTACAAAAGTGTTAAAACAGGGGTGGAGACCAAACGAGTACTTGATTCAACCAGTAGCGTCGATTACAAAGATTTTCTTGAGATTGAATTAAAGGAGATGCGTGAATCAGAACTTTGGACAGCCGGTGCTGCCGTTCGTAAGTTGAGACCGGGGAGCAATTAGAAAGACTGGGGGACTGGGGGACTGGGAGACGAGGGGACTGGGAGACTGGGAGACTGGGGGACTGGGAGACTGGGAGACTGGGGGACTGGGAGACTGGG
>CAIRSO010000135.1 GCA_903881215.1 uncultured Bacteroidia bacterium | reverse complement strand
CCTTGCAGATGATCAATCCCAGGCCGGTGCTTGGTTCGCCTTCCGTACCTTTGCGACCGGTATGTTCATCGAGTTTGAACAGCTTACTCATCAACTCCTTTTTCATTCCGATACCAGTATCGCGAACGGCAATTTCAATGAAATTTCCTTCTATTTTATTAGCCGACACCGTTATTCTTCCTCCTTTGGGTGTGAACTTTACCGCGTTGGATATCAGATTGCGGATCAGGCTTTCGACCATGTGCAGATCGGCAAATACCGATAAACCGTTAGGAATATCGCAACTGATTTCGATCTCCTTTTTCTGCACTGAACCGATAATAAGGGCAATACTTTCTTTTATTTTGAGCGCTAATGGTATAGATACGGGAGTATATGTGATTACCCCCCGTTGCATCATCGACCACTCTAATAAATTTTCGAGCAAGCTATACAGGTTGGTGGCCGATTTTCGCATGCTGACAACGATTTTTCTGATTTCTTCAAGGGTCATGGTATCCAGATCTTCCACCATCATTCGGGTAAGACCCACGAACGCATTGAAAGGGCTTCGCATGTCGTGGGCGATGATGGAGAAAAACTTGTCTTTTTCAGCGTTTATATTTTGCAAATTCTTTTCGCTTGTACGCAACAATTGCTCTATGTTCTTCTGGGATGTAATATCCCAATTGGTGCCTATCATCTGCAGTGGTTTCCCTGAACTGTCTCGCAGAACAACAGCCAGAGCCCTGATATTTCGTACAGTTCCATTGGGCCACATTACCCTGAACTCAGTGTCGAACTCTTTTTCACCGCTTATCGCCATTTGAATTTCTGCATCTCCGCGTGACACATCATCGGGATGAACCCCAGCCAACCATGCCTCATAAGCACCTCCGAAATTCTTTTTATCCACCCCATATAAATTGAACATCTGATCATCCCAAACAAGAATATTATTAACGAGATTGTAGTCCCACACTCCGACACCCCCGGCGTGTGAAGCTAATGTTAAGCGTGCATTTGTTTGTTTGAGCAAATCTTCGGCCTGCCTGAGCAGTGTAACGTCATTAACTACAGTGAAACGGTATTTTTTATCCTGCACATGGATATTTTCTGCTGACATCAGTACTTGCTTTATGTCACCGTTCTTTGCTATTAAATCGGCTTCTGCATTGGTTACATTTCCATTGCTATCGGCTTTCAGCATAATAGCAGTTATTTTTTCCGGGGTTAAAATGGCTAAATCAGTTGCTGTTTTACCAATCACTTCATTTTTATCAAATCCAAGCAAAGCGTAAAATGCTTCATTTACTTCAATGTATTTGTGGGTATCCAAATCACTTAAACCACAAGGGGAAGGATTGAGATGAAATAATTTCGAGAACTTTTCTTCTGATAACCTGACTTTTGAAATGTCCTTGGTAACTCCGAAAATAGCAGGCTTGCCGTCCCAAAACCCATGGGAAACTCTTGTTTCAACCGGAATTTGAACACCCGATTTTGTAATAATCGGAACAGGACAAAACTCTGATACTCCGTTTAACATTTCACCAACAATCCGTGCCGCTTCATCGCGGCGTTCGGGCGGATGAACCATAAGAACCGACAACCCTGCAAGTTCTTCGCGGGTGTAGCTGAGGCGGTCAATAACCGTAGTATTGGTATGAATGATATTTCCCTGCTCATCCAAAACAAAAAGAAATTCATCAATTGTGTTAAAGAAGGTTTCGTAATTCTGTCGGGTTTGTTGTAATAAATCGTCTGCATGTTTGCGCAAGGAAATGTCGTGGTAATTAAGTAACACGCCGCCAATT
>CAIRSO010000134.1 GCA_903881215.1 uncultured Bacteroidia bacterium | reverse complement strand
CTATAGCAGATGCTTTAGCGGAAAAAGGACGAAAAGAGGAAAGGGAAAAATCCCATCAAAAAGAAATTGCATGGCATGAGGAGCTGCGACGAAAAGAAGTCGAAGAAGCTGCATTGCGCGAAGAAGCACTGCGAAAAGAAGCTGCACTGCGGGAAGAGGCTAAGAAAAAAGTGATTGCATTACAAGAAGAAACCGTCCAACGAATGCTTCAAAAAAAATTGAGTATCGAATTAATCCACGAAATAACAGGCCTTACTATAGAACGGATCGAAGTGATACAAAAGAAAATTGGCTTATAGTTTACAATTTTAATTATACCCTCTTCCCGTTGTGGTTTGCCAGTTCAGCAGCAATTTTGATCATTAGGGCAGGACAAAATCGTTCGGTTGCTACCCAACAAAAGCGGGAGAATAGTGCAGGTGTAAAGAAATCATCTTCATAAGCCGACCTGCACGCGAAAAAAAACAATTACCTATCAGCTACCAAGGAGGATTGCCTATGCCAGTTACGTTTGACGAATTGGTAAGAAACATCCAGTTCTACGTGCTTGAACGCCAGATCGGTCTGGCCGAGATCCTTGGTAAGCACTTCGAAAACAAAGACGACGTTACGCCGTTCAAGCAGTCTGGATACCTGATCCTGTCAATAGCATCGGCGTACTTCGAGATGATCCAGCAGTTCATTGATGGCAAGGAAAGCAAGAGCAATAGCATTGACTTCTTCAAGCGGGGGTTCAAGGATGTCTACCCTGACATGCATTTGCCAGACGAGTCGATCGAGAAGATCTACAAAGTGGTTCGGTGCGGAATGTATCACGGCGGGATGCCGAAGATCAACTGCCATCTGTCACGCTACTTTCAACCCGGATTCCATTTGTGCCGGAATGAGATCCACGTCAACCCGGCGGCAGTAGTAAGGGAGATCCGACAGCACTTTGAAAAAATATGAATCATATATTATCTTCAGTCGCTATTTCAGAAATACGCATCTATCAGAAACTAGTTTCACCAATCCTTCGGCATTGGGTGAGATGCAGATTTTATCCGACATGTTCAGAATATGCAGCTCTTTCAATTGAAAAGTATGGAGTGATGAGTGGAATTAAAAAGTCGATCAAACGGTTATCAAAATGCAGACAAAGCAATTTAGATAGCTGTATCGATTTACCATAAAGGTTGGTTTATTAAAATGGCCAAAATCATTACCTAAAATAAACGCACATGCACGGTATATGGAAATGTCTGGTATTTCGGCATGCAAGAAGAGTTGAAGAATACCAATGCTGCATTAATGAACGAAGGAAAATACATGTCCGTTTGTTGTTCTGGTTGTCTTCAGCAATATTTATACCGGACCAAAAGGTGGTGGAATACGATAAATGTCCAAAATGCGGCTCAAGAGCTGTGAAAAAAGAAGTAATCAAACATGATGTTGATCAAATTGGCAAAGAGCTTAATGTAGTATCAGCTATTGAAGGCTGTTGCCTAACATGCGAAATTCCACTT
>CAIRSO010000133.1 GCA_903881215.1 uncultured Bacteroidia bacterium | reverse complement strand
CTGACCGATCCCGGTGTTTGTCAGACTGCCTGTGTGGTCTCACCTTATTTCTATGAGGAAGAGAATTATACTGATGACCTGGAACTTGCGGCTGCAACTCTTTCGCAAAATTCCAACTCCGTGGAGGATCAAAAAGCAGCAGCAAAATGGGGCGAGATTGAGCAGGTAACTCCCTGGATGGAACAGCATCGTGCGCGTCATTATCAATATTATCCTTTTGTCAATCTTGGTCATGCACTTCTGGCTCAATCAAAGGACACAATTCTTTCAGCGAAATTTGCCGGTTATATGAAACAAGGATTAAGTACACTGCAAAAATTTGCGCTCAACGACCCTTTTCCAATAGGTATTCCATTTATTTGGTGTTCGAATAATCTGGTGGTTGCAGCGGCAACGCAGGCAAGACTTTACCGCCAGATCACAGGTGACCGCCAATTTGAAGAGCTAGAAGCCGCATTGACCGATTGGCTCTTCGGCTGTAATCCATGGGGCACCTCAATGATTTGCGGCTTGCCCGCCTCCGGCGATTATCCGGTAAACCCTCATTCGGCAATTACTTATTTGATGAGGCAAACAACCTTTGGTGGCTTGGTCGACGGACCAGTTTATCAGCAGATATTCAAATCATTGATTGGCATTACCTTATTCAAAACTGATGACTATGCAGCATTTCAGGGTGGAAAGGCTGTGTACCATGATGACATTGGTGATTATTCTACAAATGAGCCCACCATGGATGGTACAGCAAGTCTAAGCTTCCTGCTCTCCTCTCTTGAGGCAACGAATCAAAAGAAGCTATCAGGAACGCAAACAAAGGATAGTCAGGGAGCAATTGTCAGGATGAATTCTGAAGAGAAGAAAGTTTATCTGATTTTTTCTGCCCATGAATTTAACGAAGGTGGACAAGCAATAGAAAAATCAATGCAGAAATTTGGGTCCAAAGGTTCATTCTTCTTTACCGGCGATTTTTACAGAAACAACCAGAACTCCTCCTTAATTAAAAAACTACTTGCAAATGGCCATTATCTTGGCGCCCATTCTGATCGCCATCTTTTATATGCAGACTGGGTCAAAAGAGATTCAACATTGGTAAATAAAAACGATTTCGTGAATGACCTAAAATCCAATTACCAGGTGATGAACGCATTCGGAATAAAGGCGTCAAATGCTCAATACTTTCTTCCTCCTTATGAATGGTACAACCAGGAGGTGGTATCCTGGGGAAATCAGCTGGGACTGACCACTATAAATTTCACTCCTGGTATCAGAACAAACGCTGACTATACTACGCCCGACATGTCAAACTATCGTAGCTCAGACCAAATAATGAATGATTTGAAAATATTTGAATCCAAAGACAAAAATGGTCTGAACGGGACAATGATCCTGATCCATTTAGGCACGTCACCAAAAAGAACAGATAAATTATACCAGAGGTTGGATGATTTGCAATCATACCTGAAGGGAAAAGGATATTCCCTCTGCAGTTTGACCGGGGTTCCCAGATGATTACACGCATCAATTCAAACAAATTTTGACTAACTTTCGCATATGACATCCAGTTACAAACATATTATTCCTTTTACCCTTTTACTGATTTCTCTTTTCGGATGCATCCGTATTGCAAGGCAAAGTGTAAATGATGTTCAGAAACTGCTTGAAAAGGGACAATTAACGGAGGCAATTAATGTAGCTGATCAAATTTCAAAATCAATCGAACTTTCATCTGTTGACCGTGCCAAAATTGATTCTATTCTCGATATATGTCAGCGAATTAGAATTGATTATACGCTAACTGAAGACCAGGTCCTTAATAAATTGGCAGTCTATCAACCCAAAATTGACACTTTTTCCCTCTCCCTTCTTGAGAAGGAGCATAAATTGGATATGCTTAGCCTCGATGGAAAAAAAATCTATTTCAAAAACTGTGTGAGTAATTTGTTTTTGTTGGATTCATCTTTTGCCAAACTGAAATCGAAAAAAGATGGATTCAAAGTGGACGCATTTCCCAAATTCAAATTGACTCATACGTTTGATATAATAACAAAAACAAATGTTTCAGGAAAACCGGTCTATCCAGTTAAAATGATATTGGATTATACCATCCGGGTAAAACCTAATGCGGTCCCACCTGGAGATACTATCAGATGCTGGATGCCATTCCCCAGAGAAAACCATCTGCGGCAACAAGAAGTTCGGCTACTGCAAACAGAGCCAGGGGTCAATAAAATCTCGCCATCATCCGACTTGCAACGATCTATTTATCTGGAAAGTATTTCAGTCGCCAACCAGCCAACTGTTTTCCACTCCAGAATAGAACTTACTGCACTTGCCCAATATTTTCCATTAACTCCCGGGATGATCAAACCTTATCAAAAAGAGAGCTTAATTTTCAAAGAATTTACCTCAGAAAAACCCCCTCAAATAATTTTTAGCTCGAAAATCAAATCCTTAGCTGAAAATATTTTACAGAAAGAAACTAATCCTTTAGTTCAGGTACGCAAAATTTATAAATGGATCAATGATTCTGTCACCTGGGCGAGTGCACTTGAGTATTCCATCATGCCTGACATCCCGGGATTTGTCATGGAAAACCGACATGGAGACTGCGGAATGCAAACGCTGCTATTCATGACACTGGCCCGGTCAGTCGGGATTCCTGTCAAATGGCAAAGTGGGTGGATGCTACATCCCGGAGAGGTTAACCTTCATGACTGGTGTGAGGTATATTATGAAGGCATCGGATGGGTACCTCTGGATCAGTCCTTTGGACTTCAAAATAGTACTGACGAAAGGATCAGAGATTTCTACATTTCAGGTATAGATGCCTATCGGCTGATTGTCAATGATGATATTAGCTCACAATTTACACCTGGGAAAAAGTATTTCAGAAGCGAACCATATGATTTTCAACGAGGAGAGCTCGAATGGAAGGGCGGAAATCTCTATTTTGACAAATGGTCCTGGCACATGGAGGTTACTTACAAATGATGGGACTTGGGGACTGGGAGACTGGCAGACTGGGGACTTGGGGACTAGGGGACTTGGGGACTTGGGGACTTGGGGACTTGGGGACT
>CAIRSO010000132.1 GCA_903881215.1 uncultured Bacteroidia bacterium | reverse complement strand
CATCATTGTTTATATCACAAATCCTAAAATCACTTGGAATATATCCTTGTTTATTAAGATCAAAGGCAGGTAACTTTATTAAACTTGAACTATCGAAAATCCGATTTCCTTTGTTAATCAAAATCTTAGTTGTAATATAAAAATTGTATGAATTCAGAGGGGAATTTGGTTGGGCATAATTTTCTGAACCACCTAAAATAATATCGTTCTTCCCATCATTGTTAATATCACCAATAGTGGCTACGAAGGTGTTACCCGATGCTTCTTGCATCCACAATGGCAAATTAGAATTTCTGGCATCAAGAATTATTTTTTCCTGACTAAAATATGGGAAATCACTTATTCCCCAACAAATATAAACCTTGTCATTACATGCACATACTATATCGAAATTTCCGTCTCCGTCGATGTCAGCAATATCACCGGAATGGAAATAATCGATTTTAGTTGTAGGATTAATTTCCTTTAAATCATATCCCCCCCTCCCATCAGATAATACAATCCTCAATGGTTGTAGTACGTCCTGAACATTTCCACTAATTGGCTGATCATCACCATGATCAAAAATTACCGCATCTGTAAAACCATCATGATTCAAATCGACACTAATACTCCTTCTTTGATTACCCCCAAAGATTTTTAACTTATTATTAAATAGATTTTTATTATCGAATGTTTTTGAAACGGGATTCCATATCAACCATTGGGTGTAATCTCCCACCTTACCAGCAAAAGAACCGGTACCAGGATTAAATATATCTATCCAACCATCCTTATTGAAATCCCCTGTAATTAACTGAGGGAAGAAAAATGAACCAACTTGTCCATTTGTATTTATAAGAAATTTGTTGGCAATAACATCGAACATCACACCGCAGTCCCTCCAATATTGAGGCTCTTCCATTTTGGGAAATGGTTGAACTTGGTATCCTTGAAATAGTGCCAGTGGATTAGTTACAGATATCACCTTACTCAATTTGTTAGTAATTGTTGATTTAGAAGTGACCGATATTGTCAAACTAAAGTTGGTTGCCAGATTAAAACCTGGAACTCTGATGGTCATAGTTGATTGGATGCTGGTTGTATCCAATTTAAAAACTGAAGCATTTGTATCAACTCTTTTCAAATCAAAAGAATAGATTACTCCTTGTTGTGGGATGGCCGTACTCACTACAATTTTAAACTCGATAGTGGCACTTGATGTCGTTATTACCCCATTTGAATTATCTGGCGTGATGGTAAACAGAATATTCTCTTCCTTCGAATAGGTTGTAACCTGATTACCATAAGTTGTTCCAATGCTGTTGGTCGCATAAGCTCTGACGTAGTATGTTGTTCCAGTTTTTAAATTGGTAAGATTGCTTGTGAAATTACCTGTACCTGTCCCATCCGCAGTTTTACTGTCCGCAATTGTGGGATTCTGGTTGGTACTCCAGCAAACACCACGAGACGTAATCGGTGATCCCCCATCGTTAGGAATAGTTCCACCACTTGTAGCGGTAGCAGTGGTAATATTGGACACTTCAGTGGTTGTAATTGTAGGTGCAATTGCAAGAGTGGTAAATGTGGCGGTATTGCTGTAAGATGTCCCTATGCTATTCGTTGCATAAGCATTGACATAATAGGTTGTACCCGGAGAAAGCCCTATGATAGAACTTGTGAAACTTCCCAATCCACTTCCGTCACCAACATTTCCGTCAGCGTTGGTAGGAGTTTTATTCGTGGCACTCCAACAGATTCCGCGGGCGGTTACAGTTGCTCCACCATCAGCAGTCACATTTCCACCTGTTGAAGCTGAAACAGAAGTAATGTTTGTTACAGAGGATATTGCAACTGTTGGTGCAACCTTTAAAGGTTCTTTTTTACAATTGAGCAATATCACCAATGAGAACAGAATGAGAGTAAAGACAATCGGGTAATTAGTCAGCTTTGTTTTCATGGTTATTATTTGTGTAAGATAAATTTACCTCCAATATTTTCCCAATAACGGTTTTTTGAATATTTAAAGGCTTCCCAACAGGCTACTCCATGAGGAACTAAATCTAAATCCCCATCACCGTCTACATCATAAGGTCTAATTTCGTAGAAGTTAGGGAAATCACCGTCTATACCGATATGGTAACCATATTGATTAAGTGATCCATTGTATAAACCATCATAATTTCCAATCTTTTCGATTGTAACATCTTTAAAGGTTTTATTACCCATGTTTTCGTGAAGTTGTAGAATATACCCACTATATTTTGGTGTAATTGCTGTCAAAACATCATAGTCCCCATCATTATCGAAGTCAATAAAATTAAAACCTAAAGCAATCTTTGAATTTTGGTCAAATATGGCTGTTGAATCATTCGGTGAAGGTTGTGTTCTCGACCATTGTTTGATGGAAGTGCAGGGTAGATCAGTAAAATTGGAAGTGAAATCAAATTTACCAGAACCATTTCCCCAATAGATTCTTTGCTGAGGCAATTTATATATTAGATAATCGTTAACATAGGTAAAATCACCCGTTCTACCTCCAATTTCATTACCTGCTATAATATCAAGAAATCCATCACTATTAATATCAAATAATTCAACAGCAATTATACTAAACCCTCCCGATCTTGAATTCATAATTTCAGTAAGCCCTTTGAAAGTAGATTCTGGAGCTTCTATGAAATTTGCCAATCCATTATTAGTATACAATCTTGGCTTACATATTTTACTGTATTCCCAAACTAATAAATCAACGTCTCCATCATTATCAACATCTCCACTGGCCATATCATGGACAATCAATGGAATTGTTGCATTAGTTTCTTTAATTGTTCCGTCTTTGTTAAACAAAAAGACCTTAACAGGTTTGGCCGTATTTAAAACCAGCCCACCCATATCGTTGTGGTCGTTGTAACTGTAAAAAACAACATCAGGTATCCCATCCCCATTGAAATCATTAACTTCCATTCCACTTGGCCAAGCAATATCGGAATCAAAATAGGTGATTTTCTTTTTGAAACCACCTAAAACATTGTTAACTAGAATATGTTTACCATTATTCCTGCCAAAAACAGGGCTACCATTATAAAGCCATCCAAATAAATCTAAATACCCGTCATTGTTGTAATCGAAAAACACATAGGAGTGGTCTGACATCCAATAGTCTGAAACATTTCCTTTGTTGTCTTTTAGATCAAGAACGAAAGATTTTTTAAGCTCATCGATGTGATAATAGCTCCCTCTGAAAGTCAGGTTATTGTTAATATTCCCAACCGTCAAATTTATTCCTTTGTAACTAGCTGTTTTGGAAACGAAGTGTGGTTGAACATAAACTTCAAAACTCCCACTGACAGTTCCATTTCTGTTTTTATCCTTAACCGATACAAGTTTGAATATGGTGGATTGCTTAGGGGTAAAGGAAATAGTGTAATTCAAGCTATTTATGTTTGAAACAGTAAAAGTTTTAACCCCATCATTGTAATCAAATGAAAAGGGTGGTGTGCCAGTAAACTGAGTTTTAACTTTGGTGGTATCTCCAATCAATATGGAATCATTGCCTGATAACGAAGCTGTTGGATAAATTAGCTTATTAAAGGAAGCTGTTAGCGATTTTGGCTTGTCGACTGTAATTATATATGTACTATCCGAACCCAGATAATCCCCACTCCATCCAACAAATTCTGATCCCTTGTTTGAAACAGCAGATAGTTTTACAAACGTTCCTGAATAATAATTAGTTGCTGATTTGGTTTGAACAACTTCTTCTTTAACCGTTCCATCACCATCAATGGTTATTGATAATGGGTACTTCCTCTTTTCAAAATTGGCGATGATACTCTTCTTTGAATTCATTACCACTGTCATTGGATTTGCTGTACCAGACGCTCCATCCGACCAACCTGTGAACAAGTATTCAGACGATGGAGTAGCAGTCAGTACTACACTTTCACCTTCCTTATAAAGACCTGATGAAGGAGAGACTGTTCCTCCATCAACTGGCACCACAGAAGTAGTAAGTGCATATTGTACTGGGTCTTTCTTCGTACAAGATCCAAAAACCAAAATGGAAAGCGAGAAGGCAATAAGGGAGTTTTTCATGACCAGTACTAATGACCTTAAATGTACCTATATATGGGATGCAAACAACGAAAAATTATTTGTAATGTATTGCAAATATTATTTCCGGAAGTGATGGTCATTTAAACGCTGGATTTACACTTAAGCCAATATTAGCATACTATTTCCCTACGCACTCGTTTTCTTCTGATTTGGGGTTTTTCATTCTTTGGACTTCTTTTCAACCATTCTCAGGTTAAATTCAATAATTATGTCTTATCCTCCGGAATTGATATGTTGAGTTTGGATGGAAATCATGCGCCGGAATATTGTAATGAATGAATTCAGGCCACCGATTCACCAAAATATGGGCGATTTTAGTGCAAAAGGCCCATGCCTAAAGACTAATCTTCCACCACAGCGACAAGTAGATTTCTAATCAAAATGGTTAATTTAAATTTTGCTAAAACCTCTGATTTTGTTGGATTTATCAGATCTACGCTTTAAATTTGTGGTTCAACTATGCTCATAAATAAATGGGTATTCAGCTGTGGAAAGAACTCGACGAGAGGAGTAACAAGCAGCTTAGACGTTGGATTGTAGTTGCAGCCTTGAAATAATAGGCAAACATAGCGATGAGGTTTCTCCAATAGGTTGAGAAAATGGAGCTTTAGTGAAGTCTGTGGGCTGGAGCATAACACATGGGTAGTGTGTCCTGAATTAACAGGGATTTTAGCTTCAGCATAGGTGTAATAAGGGTTAAATTACTTATGACGTACGGCACAGTATAAGCTTGGCTTTAAAAACAGAGAATAATTTCTGTGTGCAGCAGACAAAATGCTGGGAGGGGGATCTTGTATTCAATTCAAGACTAATTGGGGACACCCTTAACGATTACTTCCCATTATTGATCCTCAGGATAGCAAATCAGAGCTAACACAACATTTCCCAAGCCTTTTCCAATGGTTTTCAAAAAACACAACACGGCCTAAAGCTCTAATTGCTTCCCAGGACAAACATTCATTTCTTCCGTAGCTAATATTTGAGCGAAAGGCTAATATTCATCGAAAGGAAACCCCCAAGCAACAATTGTCACTTAGGGGCCAGCTTAGAACGTCGAAGAGAAGAATTCTACAAGATACACATTTAATACGACAAAAGCAAATATTTAGCGACTTATTGTATTGATAATGTGTGTTATAAATGAAATAAATTGCTTTTCTCTTTAAAATCGGTGGCTTGTTCATTTGTTTCCTGAATTGATCTTTTCCTGCCTTATCTCGGGCAAAAATCCCTTTATTAGAAATAATGCCTCTTACCGGAATAAATGATCATTGAATGGGTTAAGTTATTCTTCAAAATAATTCTTTGAGAGTTCTTCTTTGCTTTCTCCCTTTGACATCTTATCGAAATATTTCATCCTGGCATTCTGCTCCCTCACAAACATATCTTTGGTACCTTCTTGCGTCTGTTCAAAGGAAATAAAGTTGCTAACAGAGATTTGAGTAGCAGCTTTCTGTACATCAATATTGGCTCCAATGAATGTGAATGTCCAGCCTACCTTTTTTAGCTCTTTGATCATTTTATTAATCATACTGTGGGTGAATTCCTTGGAAGAGTTTTCTTCTCCATCTGTCAGGATGGTAACCAATACGTGGTGCTCTTCTTCCTGGTTGATCTTGTAGCGTAGTCTTGTTAAGGACTCACCAAGCGCATCATAGAGAGGTGTTCCGCAATCAGGTTTGTATGTTAGAGGAGTTAGCATTTGTGCCTTGCTTATTGGCTGGCAATCAAGAACTGTTTTGGTGTTGTCTGAATTAAAACATACCAATGTAACCAAATGTGATTGCTCAGGATACTTCTCCTGGGCTGATTTAATGGTCTGAAGCGTTTCGTTGCATCCATTGATGGTTTGCTGTTTGATAACGTCCATTGAGCCGCTTTCATCCACTACGAGAAGATTGTAAACTTTTGTACTTTTCATTTTAACTAATTTTTAGTGGTTTATATTAAGATTTATTCTTCTGCTACTTCTTTTTATTCGTTTTCAACTTATCGTCATCTGTCTTTTCATCGAGATCAAAACGTATAAGATTGAAAGACTCTTTTAACTCAGAATCGTAAGTCATACGGTCAATAGAAAAGAGCTGGGAGGGTTTATGCGGTGTGTCACTCATCTTTTCATTGGTTGGCTCTATATAATCATAAGAGGTCATCTTTTTATAGAAATTGCGCCTGTCAATATCTTTCTGTGTCACCAGTGAATGCAGTAAGTAGAGTTGCGAGATGGAGAATTTGTCTTCAAACATTTCCAAACCAACATTACCAGCACGGAAGTTTCTCTGAAGTTGTGCATAAGCTGCTTTGATGATCTGCTCATGATCAAAAACAGGGATTGGATAATCATCAAGACTAAACCATTGCGCGCTTGCTGCATCATCCCCTCCAATAACATCATGATCGGTAGGTTTGACAAGGGCATAAAATGCAACAGTAATTACTCTCTCCCTTGGATCACGGTCAACTTTGCTGAATACGCCTAGCTGACTCATATAAACTCCCTTAACATTGGTTTCTTCCTGCAATTCCCTGATGGCGGCTTCTTCCACTGTCTCATCAATTCGAACAAATCCACCAGGTAAGGCCCAGGAACCTTTAAAAGGCTCCACCCCTCGTTCTATCAGAAGGATTCTTAACGATTTACCATCAAATCCAAAGATTACACAATCAGCAGTAACTGCAGGATGGGGATATTCATACTTATATATTTCTTTTTCTTCCATTTCAACAATAGTAATGTGTAAATAATACACAAAGATAAGCACAATAAAATTGATCCACCAAATTATTATGTGTATATTTTACACATAGAATAAAAATATTTTCAACAAGACATCTTTCCTCTTGATAAACAATGTATTATTGATTATTTTTAGGGGCAACATTTTTTCAAAACATTGTAATTTCATCTCCTATGCAATCAAAAATTGAGATAATACAGGGCGATATCACAAAAATCAGTGTGGACGCTATTGTTAATGCAGCCAACACATCATTGTTGGGAGGTGGAGGCGTTGATGGAGCTATTCATGCAGCAGCCGGTAGAGAATTACTGCAAGAGTGTTTAACTCTGCATGGCTGCGAAACAGGACAGGCTAAAATCACAAAAGGATATAACCTTCCAGCCAAATACGTCATTCATACTGTGGGTCCAGTTTGGCATGGTGGGAGCAACAAGGAAAGTCAATTTCTGGCAAATTGTTACCGCAACTGTCTTAAGATTGCAGAGGAGAATAACATAAAATCTATAGCCTTTCCTTCAATAAGCACAGGTGTTTATGGATATCCCATTGAGGAGGCATCTGATATTGCCTTAAAAGAAATAGTCAGCTTCCTTATGACCCACTCATCCTTTGAAAAGGTAATAATCGTATGCTTTGGGGAAAGACCTTATCATCTATATTGTGAGAAACTCAATAAAATAATCCTGAATAGCCAATAATAAAGAGAGAATAACAAATTTGATTAGAGAAAAACATTGATTTGAGCCATGAATAATCAAATCAATTATACAGCTCTAACAAAGCATATATTCATTCCAAAGGAACAGGTTAATGCTATATATATATATTAGAGCCATAATGTTAATATTGCATTAAATGGCATTAAGAAGGAGGATGTGGGATACCCCTTCTCTCACAGTTTGTCTTTAAAAAAATCAGTCAATAAATAGCATTAATGATGACAACTATGATTAGCTTTACAAATGGAAGTTTTTGAGTGCCGAACAGAGCAAAGGTGTAAAATTCGAGACTACCCAAGTTAATGCATTTTCAATTAACTGATTTTAAGCCATATAGAATTTAGGTTCAAGTCCTACCTGAGGAGCCAGACAGGACAAGAGGTCATTTTCGACCTCTTTTTTTGTTTCCCCACTTTCGAAAACCTTGATGGCATTGGTCAAAACACGGATCGGAGTGGTGAATGAAAAGGTTGCAACTTATAAAAATTGGGCTAATTCTCTAAATCGATTATTTTATCGATCTCAGATTTATTCTCGGGTAGATAATTGGTAGCAACATCCCAAATTATCAGATAATCAATACCGTGATATTCGTGAGAAACTTTGTTCCTAAGATAATACATCTCTTCCCAGGGAACTTGCGGATATTTATCTTTGACCGATTTTGGGATTTTTTTTGATGCTTCCCCAATGATTTCAAAATTACGAACTACAGCATCAACCGTCTTGTAATCCAGTTTGAACTTGATGAAATCACACCCTTCGATGTATTCAGAAATTCTTTGCATCGACAGCTGGATGTCCTGAAGAAACATCTTATAAGTACGGATCTCCTTTTTCAAACTACACGTAATTTACTTGTTTCAAGATCTTATCCCGGATCTGCTCTTTCAAAGCACTTTTTGTAACAAGGTCGATTTTTCGTCCAAATGTCTTTTCGAGATATATTTCAAGAGAAAAAAACCTCCATCCAATAGGTTGGTAAAGTTCAACCAAAATATCTATGTCACTATCTTCGTTAAAGGTGTCATCAGAAAACGAACCGAACAAACCAATCTCCTTAACAGAATAATCTGATTGAAGACTAGGCTTCAACTCCCGCAATTTGCTTATTATTTCAGATTTAGAAATCATAAATCAAAGATAATCATTTTATTTGTTTCCAATCTTTGTGGGAGCCAATTGCAGTTACCAAATGACATTAACAGCTGAGAGGTCAACTACTCTGAGATTTCACGTCAGTTGAACCAAAACGGGTACAAAACACGGAATGGTTGCTCGTTTTGTCCGGGGATTGTCAGGAGGTTGGTGAGAACCATTGGAAATCAATATCAAAATTGAAAGGATCTTTGATTTAATGAGAATTAACGGTCTGCGGCTTGGCGTTCGTGCGGGATTTCGGAGCACAAAACTGTCACCCCAGCACAAAAGCCCAATTGAAAAACTGAACTTGAATTTAAGCACGTCACCCCGCATGATGCCAAACGCATGTTAGCGGAAGATTTTCTATTCAAGTCGTCCAAATGCACGTTTCAGTAATAAAGGAGTTGTCAATGTTGTCAGCACGCCCATAATTACTAAAATTGAAAAAACTTCTGTGCTTATAAGTCCGTTACGATAAGCAATGTTAGCAATTACAAGTTCCATAATTCCCCTTGCATTTAGTCCAATACCAAGTGTCAATGAAACTCGCTTACTAAGTCCAGCAAGTGTCCCGCCAAAATAACCGCCTGCAATTTTTGATAAATAGGAAACTGCAATTACAGCTACTAAAAGTCCAATGTTACTGATTGAAGATATATTAAATTCAAGTCCAATTGAATATTCCGGAGTATAGTGTACAATAAATTCCGGACTATAGTGTACAATTGAATCCGGAGCAAAGTGTACAACTTTTTGTTGGCCTTTTTTGTGTTTTTGGTCGGCCGTTGGCCCGCCAACACGACTGACAATCCGGCATAAAGTGTACAACTGAATCCGGAGCAAAGTGTACAATTTGATATTAACAAATGGGGATTGATTTGTGACTTTTGTGTCTTACTCAAACTAAGGCACGATGGCAAACAAATCAATCGGTATGACACAGGTACGACGCATTATCCAATTAAAAGCAGATGGGCTCAGCAAGCTAAAAATATCCAGCTTGCTTCATCTTCACCGGGCAACGCTGGACAATTATTTGACCCGGATCGAAGCAAGCGGCAAAAGTTTCTCTGAGCTGTTATTGCTTAAAGATGAGCAACTGGTCAATCTTGCCTATACTGCCACTGTTGCAGTCCAGAGTGATGATCGGATTGAAAAGCTACAAAAACAGTTTGCCTATTTTACGAAGGAACTTACCCGTTCCGGAGTAACGCGCCGTACACTCTGGGAAGAATACAAGTCAGCCGATCCGGGTGGTTACTCCTACACACAATTCTGTGAACATTTTGCCAGGTACCAGAAACATAACCATGCTACGATGCACCTTACGCATCGCGCTGGAGAATATCTGCAGGTCGATTTTGCCGGTAAACAGTTGCATTACATTGATGTTCCCAATGGAGAAATCATCACATGCCCGGTACTTGTCTGCGCCTTACCTTATAGCGGTTACACGTATATTGAAGCTTTGCCATCAGCAGGACAAACCTTTATGTTCTGTGCCCTGAACCGATGCCTGGAATATATTGGTGGTGTACCACGTAATGTGTTAAGCGACAATATGAAGCAATATATTGGGAAAAACATTCGTTACGAATTCACGTTTCAGGCACTTGCAGAACAGTGGTCTGTACATTACAACACCAATTTGGAAGCCACACGTCCCCGAAAACCGAAGGACAAGCCTACTGTTGAAAATAGTGTTTACCAAGCTTATCTTCGCATCTACGCCAAACTTCGTGATGAAGAGTTTCATAGCCTTTACGAGTTGAACAAAAGGATTCTGGAGCTTCTTCCAACACATAACCAGGCATTGTTCCAAAAGCTGCCAGGAAGCCGTGAACAGCGATTTATACATGATGAAAAGCCATTGTTAAAACCACTTCCACAGGAACCTTTTACGATTAAGCATACCACCATGGCAAAGGTCCAGATGAACTATCATGTTATCCTGGGAGAAGACAAACACATGTACAGTGTACCACATCAGTATATTGGGAAAGCCACCTCAATTGTCTATGACCAGGAGAATGTCGAGGTATTTATTGGCCTTCAGCGGATTGCCAGTCACAAACGTGATTACCGCCAACATGCCTATACCACTCTAGCCATCCACATGCCAGAAAAGCACCTTAAATACAATGAAACCCTGGGATGGGACGCTGGTTACTTTTTGTCCCTGGCAGCCAAAATCGGCGAAAATTCAGTAGCGGTCTTTAAGAAAATACTTGCATCCAAAGAATTTATAGAGCAGACCTACAAGGCCTGTCTTGGACTGAAAAGGCTCTCTGAGATCTACGGAACACATCGGTTCGAAGCTGCCTGTAAAAGAGTAGAAAATGCCAGCAGAGTAACATATGGTATGATCAAGAATATTCTTGAAAAAAACCTTGACAAACAAGTTGAACCACAATTAAACCTTTTCCCTATCCCTAATCATGAAAACATCCGTGGTGCAGGAAACTATCACTAAAACAGACATATATGCTTATTAAAATCAAATGAATGAACACACAAATCACGATTGATCATCTTACCCAATTAAAGCTGCACGGTATGGCACGAGCCTATCAGGCTGTACTGACGATGCCTGTGCAGCAACAACCCACACTTAGTCAGTTTATGGCTAATCTTGCTGAGGCGGAGATGCAGGACAGAACTCAGAAAAGAACTGAGAAGTACTTGGTTCAGAGTAAACTGCGCTACAATGCGATTATAGAACAGGTACATTGCAGTCCGAACCGGAACCTTACCAAAGAGAAGTTGATGATGGTTGCTGATTGCAGTTTTATTGAACGTGCTGAGAACCTGCTTATCACAGGTGCCACAGGCTGCGGCAAAAGCTATCTGGCCTGTGCCATTGGACGCCAGGCCTGTTACTTCGGCTACAAAACGATGTACTTTGGCATCAACCGTTTTCTGGAAAGGATAACCAGTTCCAAGTTAGAAGGTACGTATATCAAGCTGCTTAACCAAATTGAAAAGACCCATCTGCTGATATTGGATGACTTTGGAATATCCCCTCTTGATGCATTGACCAGACTGGCCTTGCTCCAAATACTGGAAGACAGGTACGGAAAAAAATCAGTGATTATTGCTTCTCAGATTCCAACATCAAAATGGTACGATTACATCGGAGAGTCGACAATTGCAGATTATCCGAACTTTTTTATTATGTGAAGTAATATAACAATATGCACAGTAAATGAATAACATAACTCAGTCATTACTGCCGATTACTTCGCATAATATTTTGTCTCATTTAGCAAGGTTTTTCAGCATTACTATTATTTCATTATTCCCTTTCCAAACCGGTATATTATCAGTAGTAATGTTTTTATATGCATTCTTTACCGCTTCAAAAGTAAATTCAGGGTTCGTCCGAGCGTATATTTCTGTAGTCAATACCGATTTATGTCCCAGGAAGTCTCTTATATGGATCAATTCGACCTTTGATTCCAATAGATGCATGGCCTTGGTATGGCGCATTCCATGGCAACTCAAATGATCAGGAACCAAAGAAGGGCTTTTCTCTTTAGCCATCTTAAGATATTTAACCAGTATATTATTAACTCCATTACGTGTCATCTTCTGTCCCTGGTAATTTGGGAACAAGGGTTTTTGCGCATTTTCCCTATCTAATAGGCTACTTTGAGACATGTATTGTCTGAGCAGCACTACCTGCTTATCGGGAAGAGGTATTGACCTGCATTTATTGCCCTTCCCATATAGGATAACCTTGTATGGTTTGTTTGTTGTGAAAAGGGAAGTAGGTGTAAGATCAATAATTTCTTGAACCCTTGCGGCACTTTCATACATCAACGATAACAAGGCAAGATCACGGAGCCCCTTGGTTCTTTGAGTGTTGGGTTGTTGCAACAACAATTTTAAACCATCAATATTCAGATAATTTAGAATCTTGCTTTCCGCTTTTTTAGCAGGAATGGAAAGTATTTGATGACAGTCAAACAAATGGTCTGGGTTCATATATTCAGCATATTTAATGAAGGAAGATATGGCTGCTAATCGTTGATTTCTGGTGGCCTCACCACAGCCTCTTTCATTCTGAAGCCACTCAAGGAACCCCACCACCAAATCCTTTTTAAGATGAGCGAATGACAGACTGGTAACAGGTACATTTCTGTTCTCGTGCATGTATTTAATGAAGAGGATAAAAGTATAGCTGTAAGATTTTAGGGTATTCGCACTAACTCCCTTTTCGTGAGGAAGGTAGTTGTTTAGAAAGCCGGATAATAGCCGGGCAAAGTCGGTTACTTGTTTCATGGCAATCATGTGTTTTTGGCCAGAATATCCGGAAGAATATCTACATACAATCCATCGGTATCTCTCAGTAATTCCGGAAACATTTGTGAGGTAAGCCTTATATATTGCTCAGTGGATTCTAGTGACTGATGTCCAAGATAAGTTGAAAGGTAGGGCCATGAACAATATAGGTCCACACCTTCATCGGAAAGCTTAAGAAAAGAATGACAAGCGAACGTGTGGCGGATATCATGGATTCTGGGTCCTTTTCTGTTACCGGTAAAAGGGATTCCCGCTATTTCAAGTACTCTTCGGAACCAGCGATGTATGCCTGAATGTTTGCAAACTCCACCATTCAGTGAAACAAAGAATGGACCATT
>CAIRSO010000131.1 GCA_903881215.1 uncultured Bacteroidia bacterium | reverse complement strand
TGCAAAGCTATTTAAAAAAGTACTTGGAAGGTAGTAACACTGGTCAACCCCTTAAAACTTAACGATGAATTAATGTTTTTTAAATCCGCAGCAAACAAAAGGGGCGAAGATACTATCTACGCCCCCATGCAACTTTCAAACTAAAACTAAACTATCAAAACTATGCTCTTGGATGGAACTTATTAACCGTTTCCTTGAGAAATTCTTTGTCCAGATGGGTATATATTTCCGTGGTCAAAATGGACTCATGACCCAACATTTCCTGAACTGCCCTGAGATCTGCACCTCCCTTTACCAATGCTGATGCAAATGAATGCCTGAATGTATGAGGACTTATACTTTTTTCAAGCTTGATCTTCGCCGCCAGATTTTTTATTATTGTAAAAATCATTACCCGACTTAATTTCTTGCCTCGGCGATTGAGAAAAAGTATGTTTTCACTTGATTTATCAATTTTAAGTTTTCGTCGGTAACCAACCATATATTTCCGAATGTCCTCAATGGCCCTCTTGCTAATTGGAACCAATCTTTCCTTTTCACCTTTACCGGCGATTTTTAGAAACTCCTGTTCAAAATGCAGATTCGAAAGCCTGAGATTAACCAATTCTGACACCCTTAGTCCACAACTGTACAGTGTTTCCAGGATGGCTTTATTTCGAAGGCCTTCGGGCTTGACAAGGTCTACAGAATCAATCAGCCTGTTTATCTCCTCATCTGTCAGAACATCAGGCAGTTTGCGACCTATCTTGGGTGATTCGAGTAGTGTGGTAGGGTCATTTTCCACAACTTCTTCAATCAGTAGGTATTTATAAAATGACTTTACTCCGGAAATTGTGCGCGCCTGTGTTCGGGGACTTACGCCCTTTTCGTTCATCCATTCAACAAATTTTCTCAGTTGAACCAATTTTATATTCTCAGGAGAAAGATCAGGATAGTTTTCCTCAACGAAATAAATAAGTTTGTGAATGTCATTAACATATGCACTAACTGAATTCTGTGAGAGAGATTTTTCCAATCTTAAAAAAGTTTCATACCCCTTTTTGCTTTCTTTCCAATTCATAACTTGCTTTTCTGATTGAAACAATTAAATCTTGTTTTTGTTTGAATAAAGAATTACTAAAGGCTAAAAAAGTTCAATTCTTATTATTTTTGATTCACACTCATTTTTTTTTGCCATTTTAGGTGAGTTTTTCATTTTGAATTAACATAATTTTATACGTATGAAAATTAGTATTGTTAATGGACCAAATCTTAATTTATTAGGAAAACGTGAAAAAGGCATTTATGGGAACAGTTCGTTCGAGGAGTGGCTTGATAAAATCAAACCTTACTTCCCAATGATAGAATTGGATTATTACCAGTCGAATATTGAGGGAGAAATTGTGAACTATCTGCATAAAGTTGGATTCTCGGCAGATGGCATAGTACTGAACGCAGGCGCTTATACCCATACTTCTGTAGCTATTAGAGATGCTATAGCTGCCGTCACGACACCAGTTGTTGAAGTTCACATTTCCAATATCCTTACACGTGAATCTTTTCGCCACGAGTCACTCATCGGACCTGTTTGCAAAGGAAGTATCATGGGATTCTCGCTTGATTCATATAGATTGGGTATCGAAAGCTTTTTAAAACCCGAATTCGACTGAGTCTGCGTTCCAAATTTCAATCAAATATCCATTCATTTCACAGCACTTCAAACAGAATTACATGAACAGACAAAAACACACAAAAATAGTTGCCACTATCTCAGATAAAAACTGTGCTCCAGAATTCATACAATCTCTAATGGAAGCTGGAATGAATGTTGTTAGGATAAATACAGCACATCAGACGACAGATTCTGCCATAAATATCATTAACAATGTAAGGTCTGTTAGTGACTGCCTGGCTATTTTGGTGGATACAAAAGGACCTGAAATTCGGACAAAAAACATCTCTGAGCCAATAAAGATCAGCAAGGGGGAGAAAATAATTATAAAGAGTGGCGATGAACAATCCCGAACAGGAATGTTGGTCGTCGATTATCTTCATTTTACCAGGGATATCCCTGTGGGGAGCTCTGTATTAATAGACGATGGGGAACTGGAGTTAACCATTGTAGATAAAGTTGACGACCATCTTATCGCGCTGGTTGGCAACGATGGTTTTGTTAAAAATAGAAAAAGCATTAATGTTCCTGGTATTTCATTAAATCTGCCCTCTTTAACGGATAAAGATCGGCAGTTTATTAGATGGGCAGCTGCCAATGACCTAGATTTCATTGCCCACTCATTCGTGCGGAACAAAAAAGATGTTCTGGCTGTTCAGGAGATTCTCGATGAAGAAAACAGCAAAATAAAAATCATTGCCAAAATAGAAAATACCGATGGTGTCAAAAATATTGATGAGATACTTGATCACGCTTATGGTATTATGGTAGCAAGAGGGGATCTGGGAATCGAGATACCGGCCGAGAAGATTCCGTCCATCCAGCGAAGGTTAATCCGCAAGTGCGTCGAACGAAAGAAACCGGTAATCATTGCTACTCAGATGCTTCACACGATGATCAATAATCCGAGGCCAACCAGGGCTGAGGTAAGCGATGTGGCAACCGCCATTTATGATCGAACCGATGCAATAATGCTGTCGGGGGAAACAGCCTACGGGCAATTTCCCATCGAAGCTGTTCAGGTAATGACTCGCATCGCAATAGAGGTGGAATCAAGCAAGGATAAAAGGAATGATCTGCCAGTTCCCCGACTGGAAAATGAAGTTTCGGCCTTTCTGGCCGAAGCAGCCGTAATGTCTGCCAGTGAACTTAAAGTTGCCGCAATTATTACGGATACCCTGACAGGTAAAATTGCCCGTTATATCTCTGCTTTCAGGAGTCCCCGGCCTGTATATGCAAAATGCCACACAGGAAAGGTCAAACGGGAGCTCGCACTATCGTACGGTGTATTTGCAACCGAAATCGTGGTAAAGAAAAACAAATACAAATTGGTAGAAACCTCACTTCTTGATTTGGTAGAGAGAGGCTTCATTTCCGAAAAGGACACAGTTGTTTATGTTGGCGGGAATTTTGGCGTTGGAGGAGGAACTTCGTTCATTGAAATTGCATCTGTTGCTCAAATGATGCATCAGAAAAAAGAGAAAAGTGAGAAGTAAGAACCCTCAAACCTTTCTTTTTTATCTCATATCGTTTATCTCAACACCAGGAT
>CAIRSO010000130.1 GCA_903881215.1 uncultured Bacteroidia bacterium | reverse complement strand
TGTTTCCCTCCTTTCTATGTCTTTAAACCACTAACCTAAAATTTATTTGCGGCCAGTCTGTTCTATAGCAGCAGGAGCACTTATTATGTCGTGGAATGCCTTAATGTCGAATTTTGGTTTACGGTCATAGAAATATATCCCATTAACTTCACCTTCAACATCTGTAAACTGGCAGTAAGTGAACCCTGAAATGTTTGGATTCTGCAGAAGAGCATCTGTCAGATCTTTAACAATAACAAGTACCTGTCCGGCGGTTTTTCCGTACCCGATAGCAAACCGTCCCAATATATTGGTTGTACCCTCAGGCAGCTTTGAAGTGACATAATTTGGAAGCCATCCGGTTCCGCCGTATTCATCAACTACATATGGTTGCCCGGCATAAGGCACTGCCAGTTTTGGATTTACAATGTAAGATTTTTCCGGATTTAACGGATCAACCGATGAATAACGCTCTTTAAAGGTTATAGGATCCTGATTGTAATCATGAACTGTAAAAATATCAGTATATACATTAACATAACCACTTGTAGTGTTAACAGGCCGTGTGGGATCAAGAGCATGGGTCAGGTCGTAGAAGCTCTTAATAATATAACGGTAGAACTCCAGATTGTTGGATGCTGCCCCGGTGGTTTCATTAAATGGTGTCCATGCGATAATTGATGGGTGATTACGATCGCGCACAACAGCCTCACGCCATTCATTTGACTGATTAAGAAGGCCTTCCGGATCCTTAAAGTTGCGCACTGGCCCCCAATCGGCAAACTCGCCCCAGGTAAGGTATCCAAGTTTATCTGCCCAGTAATGGAATCTGGCCTCAAAAACTTTCTGGTGAAGGCGTGCGCTATTAAATCCTGCATTCATCGACAATTGAATGTCATTTTTTAGCGCAGCATCAGTAGGTGCTGTCCAGATACCATCAGGATAAAAACCCTGGTCCAACACCATCCGTAAAAAGATTGGCTTGTTATTCAGGAAAAATTTATTACCCTCAATATGAAATTTTCTTAACCCTGCATAACTTTTTACATGATCAGTCGTTCCTGAATTTGGTCTCAAGACAAACTCAAAATTATACAAATACGGATCAACAGGTGACCATGCACGAGGTTTGAGAATTTTTACAGAAATTGGTAATCCATCTGCAGCGGGTGCAGATGCTGAGGCCACTCTTTTCCCTTCAGGGGTAGTTACAATTATCTCAAATTTATCACCGTTTGCAGCAGCGTAAAATTCCGGAACTACAGAAAACTCACCTTTATCAAGGTCTGGAATGATAAATACCCGCTCTATAAACTTTTGTGGTCTTGCCTCCAGCCATACAGTCTGCCATATACCAGTTGAGCGCGTATATGAGATACCTCCCCATCTTGGAGGCTGCTGCCCTGATTGCTTGCCACGTGGCTGCTTTTCGCTCAAAGTATTGTCATAAGCGTAAACAACAATTTCATTTTCGATTTTCTGAAGGGCTTTTGTGATTTCAAATTCGAACGATCCTGTACCACCTACATGGCGTCCGACGATCTGATTATTAATCCACACTCTTGTGTCGAAATCGACAGCTCCGAAATTGACAAAAATACGTTGTCCCTGCCAGTTGTCAGGAACTGAAAACTTTCTTTTATACCATACACCTTGGATGAAATCAGTATATCCTATGCCCGATAATTCACTTTCGGGAACAAAGGGTAATTTAATTTTGCGGTCAAATACTGCAGGCATTGTTTTCCAATTCTCCTCAGGATTTTCAACTTTATTTTGCATTGTAAAATCCCAGAGACCATTAAGATTTATCCATCTACTCCGCTCAAATTGAGGTTGAGGGTGCTCAGGGCGCGGGATATCCTGCGCCTTTAAATTAAATACTAAAACAAAAACCAGTGCGAACGCAATAAGACCCGCCGATTTTGAGAATTTAATAATTGTACTCATTTTTCTATTTATTAGGATTTGATTTGTTTTTGTCTAAGATGTTCATTGGCAACAATTTCTTTTCATTACCGCAAAAGCAGTTCTATCACCGGTACTGCCACAGATGGCGGCTGAGTGGGTAAAGTCAACACCGCCGGATCGTCGGTATACTTAATTTCAGAACCATCATTCAGAAGCCGCGCAAAGTACACCTTGTTTGCCAGGCCACTCAATTCAAGTTTTCCTTCTTTGGGCCATGTAAACAGATGCAAATAGAGGCGCCGGGTCTTAGGATTGTAGGTCAATTTACATCCGATGGGTTCTTTGAATTCCTTGGGGGCTTCAGTACAACCGTAGATCGATTGTTTGTGTAATTTCATCCAATCCGCAATTTCCCGGAGTCTCTCCTGCGTCCGATCATCCAGAGTACCCTTTGCGGTAGGGCCGATATTGAGCAGCAGATTGCCGCCCTTGCTCACACAACTAATCAGAATATCCAGAACCTCGCGGGAACTTTTCCAGCCTGGTTCGTTACGGAAATAGCCCCAGGAATGCCCGAATGTGTGGCAGGTTTCCCAGGGAACCCTCTTGTCGTTATATGTCACCCACTCCTCAGGGACACGATGTTCTGGCGTTTTAAAATCCCAGCCACCTTGCACATCCATCAGGTCCAGCCGATCATTGACAATGATTTGTGGCTGAAGTTTCCGCACCATGTCAAGAAGTTTTTCTGATTCCCATTCATTTCGCCCTTTCCCTCCTTCTCCCGCAGGTTTTGGGTAAGAGAAGTCCATAAACATCAGATCGATCTGGCCAAACTGAGTCAGTAGTTCCCGTACCTGATTGCGTATGTACTGGGCATAGGTAGCCATATCCCTCGACTTATTTATCTCCTCAATTTGCCTGATTTTTTGTTGATCTTTTTCTTCAAATGGATACCAACCCTGAGGATGAACTTTCCCGATTGGATATTGCGGATGATGCCAGTCTATGAGGGAATAATAGAAACCAATTCGAATACCTTCCTTGCGAAAAGCATCCACCAGGGGACGTAACAGATCTTTGCCGTACACAGTCTTGGTGGCTTTATAATCTGTAAATTTTGAATCCCACAGGCAGAAACCATCGTGATGCTTGGTAACGATCACCACATACTTCATTCCTGCCTGTTTTGCAGCACTGGCCCAGGCCGCAGGATCAAAAAGATTCGGATCAAATGTGTCAAAATATTTCTGATATTGCTCCTCAGGAATCTGCCCGAAAAGTTTAACCCATTCGCTATTTTCCTTTTTGCCCCCGTGAGCAGGTGTCGCATAAATACCCCAGTGGATAAACATTCCAAATCGTGCCTCAGTCCACCACCTCAAACGTTCATCCCGTTGTTGCTCTGTCTCGTTCCAGACATACTTGAATTTTGATTCCGGTTTCTGAGCCACAGCAACTTCATTTACAAGAATTGAAGAACTGAAGAATAGTAAATAAATAGCTATCTTTTTAATTGTTTCAAAAAAAATTACTCTATTCATAATATATGTTTGATTCTTTAATGATTTTATTAAAATATTCCTTTGTTAATTATAAGTTATTCAGATCCCCCTCCGGAGACAAATTTCCGGTATTTGTTTATCGAAGAATCAAGACCCGTATCGGAATATTCCATTCTAAAACCCCTTACATAACGACAGTAGTTATTATGATAGAGTGTCGCGCAGCTCGGACTCGATTCCTTCAACGTTGCCCATTCCTTTCCAGGTTTTTAGGATCACGGAATGCTGATTCAGTTTTTGGTTGACCTGGATTGTGACCTACTTCATCCAGGATAAATTCGGGTCGAATTGTTGGCTTACCGTCCGTTTGGCTTGCTGAAGGTAGATACGTCAAGGTTGCGGACGATGTCGTAGTAGGTAATTTCAGGCTCTCAATGAGGTAAGCGTCCACTGTTTTGTGTTTCACATCCGGTGCGCCGGGATAGACCAGTTCGCAGTCCACATTGTGGCTTTTGCATTTTTCCTGGAGCTTAACACCGAAGTTTGCCGTATGCGTTGGGTCCTTCTGTTCCTGACCGAGTGACGGTGCAGACGAGTATATCATATAAACCGACGGATCGTCGGCTGTGACATGCTCGATGGGCGAGTATTCCTTGATCCAAGGCAACACCTCCTCACGATGCTCAAGAAACTCAGCGAAACGTGTGTCGCGTGTCTTGTTGTCGTTTGGGTCAGGCATGAACCCGAACGCATGGCCGCCATAGCGGCTGTTTGGAGTCCATTCCCTGAGTTGCTCTGGGTCGAGCGATGTCTGTGCATGAGAGACTGCCACGCACCACAGTCGTGTGGATTCGTGCGCAACAGTATCGCTGTTCCTGGTGTCGGCCAGGTCGTGGTGAAAAGCGAGCCACAGTGCCGAACAGGCACCAGCTGAGGTCCCTGTTGCTCCAATGTGCTGCTTGTCGAGTCTCCACTCGGTGGCCTTGCTTCGAACGAATTGCAACGCCCTTGCGGCATCGCCAAGCGGCCATTGCACCGGAGGTTTGACTCCCGCGATCTGTGCCTGTGTACTATAGCGATAATTGATGGAGACAACCGAGATACCTGCGGCAAGATACTTGTCTACACCGCTAACCGGGGATTTGTCGCCCGCGACCCAGCCGCCGCCATGGATGAAAAACACGACCGGCGTCAGCCTGTCCGATTTCGCTTTGTAAAAATCCAGCACTTGTCGCTCGTGATCGCCGTAGTGTATATCCACACACGTCGGCAGGATCTGGGGCACAGCGGCCGTCACTTGTCGCACCGGAATGAAGCCCGCGGCTCCAGTCAAAACGACCATTAACACAATTGCCCAACACACATTTGCCTTTGAACATTCCGGGAATAGCTCTTTCGGTTTCATTGTTTTTTTTTCTCTTCAAATTGTTTGATCTTGGCCATTTCCTCCGAAGTGAATGTTGAGTTGGCGATGGGGCCAGGCTGCCAGCTTCGTTCCAGCGCACTCGGTTTTGGCTTCTGCACAGGGATCACGAAGACATCTTCACCATTGGCATCTTTCTCTATGCGGCCTCCGGCACGGATAACAGCCTGGCGAGCGAGCTTTTCACTCAGGTCACAGACCTGCGGCAGCGTGTAGTCGCTGAAACTGTATTTGCGCGTGGCGTCTAGCTTCTCAGTGAAACGAGCGGGAATTTTCGAAGCGCCCAGTATTGCGCCCAGCACGCCGGCCGCATTGGCCGGATTGCAGTCGCTGTCGAAGCCACAACGGCAGGAAGTCACGATCGTTTTGTCCAAATCGTTCCTGCCATATAGCAGGCCCATAATCACGTATGCACCATTGAGCTTCACGTCGAGTCCGCACAGGTGCGCGTAGTAGCGACGATCCTTATGATACTTTTCATCGGCAAGTTGCCATGTCCTGGTCCAATCGGGATTTGTCCGGCACCACTCCATGAGATCGCGGACCATCTCAGCGTATTGGCTATCGCGTGGCAGGCATTTCAGGCCGGCCTCGACGATCTTCCACGGATCGGATTCGAAATACGCCTCGGCATACATACCGCCGATAAAATGCCCGGCATACACACCGTCGCCATAGTTCATCAACCGGCCGAATTTTTCGCCCAATGCGATGGCCGTATTTGGCAGCCCGGGCGCGATGATGCCTGAGTAGTCGGCTTCGATCTGGTAGTCGATGTCATCGGCATGGCCGTTAAACTGAGGGTGTCCGCTGTCGGGCGGGCCAATGCCTTTGCGGAGGTTGTCACGGCCAGCCTTGTTGGCGTGCCAGAGGCCATAACCGCTGTTGGCAAAGTCAATGCCCGCCTGTCGGATGGAGACGTCGAAGCCGTATGTTGCCAGCGTCTTCATAAATGTCATCTCAACATAGCAGTCATCGTTGTTGTACTGGTTGACCATCTCCGGTTTCCACAATGGCATCTTTTCTTCCGGGATAATCTTGAAATTGAATTTGCCTTCGGTAATGTCGCCCCAACCAACGCCAATCATCTGGCCTAGCCACGCGCCCTTCATCTTGTCGCGGTACTCCGCCACCGGAAGGCGGCGGTAGCCTGACTTCGCAGAAAGTATCTCCGGCATAAACACCATTACACTTAGCAACAATCCGATCATCAGCGTCATCGGGCACACTCTGGCTTTTCTACATTCTAGGATTAGTTCTTTTTGTTTCATGGGATGTTTTTCTTTTAAATTTGTATTTATTTTCAGCCATCAGGTTTTTTAAATCTGAACAGTAAAACTGTTTAAACTGAAACCAATGGTTACAACCGTTCCATAATTTTTGTAATAATCCTGCCTGTGGTTTCCCGTGGATTTTCAACTTTCTCCATGAAATCCCATAGTTTATTGGTTTCCAGAAAAAGCTTTTCCAAGGGGTCACTGGTTTGAGATAGTTTTGACTTTGCCTTTGCATCGCATCTCTTCATGGACGTAAATCCAATGTATAACCAGTCAAAGCGATCCCGATCCGGATGGCTCAGTAGAAAGGCATTCAGTGCCTTAAGATTCTGCAGGTTGGGTACGATTGGCGCGGACTCATTGAGAGACACTCCCTGGGCGGACGCACCAGACCCGCCAAGGCTAGTGGTGGCAATCAGGAATCCGGCGAAGCCGGAGAGCAGTGTTGTGGAAGACCAAATTGGTTTCATATTGCTAAAGTTGGCGGTTTTGAATACGGATATCATTATTTCAGTGGCTGTGGCTCCTTTTCGACCTTGCCCGCTCTGAGTAGGGAGAGATCCTCCTTGGTCCATGGGGTCAGGAATTTGCGCGGAGGGGGTAGCTTAATCGCATCCCTCCACTTCGTGTCGCCGTAAAGTCCCGCCTTCCTGATCTCCTCATCGAAGGGTATGAAACCGACCTCCTTGCAGGCAGGGGAGTCGGCCAGAATCGAGAAATCAAACTTGTCCGGATCACGGCATCCCGGATTCATGATGACGGAATTCGAGTCGCGCCCGGTGGCTTTCCAGTCTGCAAAACTCTTCCCGGCGAAGGTGAGCTGCGCCTTCGGATCGAGGGAAAAGTAGATATTGTAGTCAAATGGCGCGGGTTTAGATCCCGGTTCCCACGTACGGGTCTGCGCATTGTCATCGCGCGTGATGTAGATGTTTCGCGTTACCTCGACGTAGTTGATCTGATCTAGGCCATGGGGATGGTCACGATGGAAGAAACCGTTGCGGGCAAAGGCACCGATGTTATTGCGGAAGACGTTGTCATCGCCGTAATTCTGCAGGAAAGCACTCCAGTCGATATTATAGGCCAGGTTGTTCTCGACGACGGCACCGCGAGAGGTCTCATCGAGGTAGATCCCAGTGAAGCCGGCTTTGTAAGAAGGATAGGCATGGGTGTCGTGGATAAGATTGTGATGGATGTGTGTGTCGAGCGGCCCGAACTGGTAGATGGCTCCGGCATCGCCGAAGTAGCCTAAACCAAGGTCGTGGAGGTAGTTGTAGGCGACCTCATTGCCGTGGGAGTACTTCTCGCCTTTCCACTCGAACCGCGCGTCCAGGCCGATGGCGTCCCAATGGGTGTCGAAGATCTCGTTGTGGGTGATCTTGGTTCCCGAGGCAAAGCGGTTGACGATCCCATAGCAGCCATGCCAGACCGTGCCGAGACGGTGGATAAGATTGTTATCGACCCTGATGTCGAACACTTCGCGGCGGGGCTCGACCGAGACACCCGGGTTGGCACCCGGGGTTACGGGTGTCTTCAATGAATCGAGACGGGAGACGCCGATCTGTATGGCTCCGGCACCGAGATCCCAGAAGTGGCACTGCCGGACGGTGATGTCACGACAGCCATCTGCCAACTCCATGGCGAACTCTCCGAGCTGGGAGAACTCGCAGCGCTCGAAGGTCGAATGCTGAAGATCCCTGGCAAAAAACCCCGCATCAAGGAACATATGACCCTGCCTATATATTCCGTCATAGCGATCCAGATCGGAGTCGACTGAACGAAAATGGAGATCGCGGAAGTTGAGGTATTCGACCGGACGGTCGGCGGCGAGATCACCCTCAAACTCGATCATACGCGACTTGATCACCGGAACCTCCACCTCGACCTTGGACAAATCCTCTCCCTTCATGGGGTAATAATAGAGGACACCCGTTTTGCGGTTGAGATACCATTCTCCGGGCTCGGTGAGCGCCTCGAAGACATTGCTCAGGTAGTAACGGGGAGTTGTCTCATACTTATCCACCCGGCGGGTGTGGGTGCCCTGAAAGCGGATGGAATGTTTTCCCGGAAGGATTTCACGGACCCTGTGGATCACCGGAGTAAATTTATAAAGCAACACGACATCGATGTCCGTGGGGTTGGTCCAGTTCGGATCGAAGTCACCAAGACGGTATTGGAGGGAATGCATCGGGTCGCCTCCTGGCTCCGTCCCTTCACCCCTAAACTCCTTCTCACCATCGTGGGGAAAGCGCGCACGCAAGCGGGAGAGACCGTTCACCGTGAGCGAATTAAAAATCCATCCGCTATCCTTCGCCTTGGGAAGGTTGATCTGCCAGTAGGGCTTCCCTGGAGTTTGTGTCCAGGAGCCGCTGATCAGCACTCCGCCGCTAAATACGACATGCTCGCCCGGAACCGCAGCGTAGGTTACGGGCGCCGATGCCGTTCCGGAATCTTCGGGTGTGAACTTGAGAGGCATGCTCATCCGATAGACCCCGCCCTTGAAGAGCACATTGATCGGCTCGGGATTATCCTTCTTCAGGGCAAGTTCCCTCCGCACTCCTGCTATGGCTTTCTCAGGAGTGGCAAACGGCAGGTTCATCGTACCGGGATTGGTGTCGCTGCCGTTCGGAGAGACATAAAAGTCCCTGGTGCCCACGATCATATCCACAAGACCCGCATCAACATATTGAGCGCCTTTCTTTTGCTGACAATGAATCGCTATTGTATTAACACCCGGTTTGAGCATCTTTACCGCATCCTCGGACAGCGGTACATAGTCATAATTATACGTCCGTTTCATCTTCTCCCAAACCAGTTTACCGTTCAGATACACCTGAGTCGGGGCGGACTCGCAAAGTTTAATCTGCAATACCGGATTTCCCTCGGTCGGAACCTTATTAAGCTCAAATGTCCGACGAATCCAGATATCAGATGAATCCCAGGTCGTTCCTACAACGGCGCCGGGTGCGCCGGGCGTGCCGGATGTTCCGAATCCGCCTGGGCCCATTTTCCAGGAAGAATCGTCAAACGATGCCTGGAACCAATCGGAGGACGGCTCCTGGGCTGTATAGCGCCATTGTTGATGTTGATTCTGACTGGTTGGGACAAGTATCTTAAGTATCGGTGGCTCAAGGTAAAGCTTGTGCGCCGCTTCGGCCATTCGATTGAGATTCATCTTGACAACTTTGCGGTCATAGGTCATCAACCCGTTGGCTTCAGTTTCCACATCGGAGGTTTGGGTATAAACCACTGCTGACAATCCCCGTGCGATCAGCGGACGCATCAGGGACAAAATATTGACATAGGCGTCTGTCAATTCGTCCGTGTTTTTATACGAGGTGTAGCCCCAGTTTTGATTTACCTGCCAGAGGTGGCCTTCGATCGGAAGCCCCAGTCCACCGGATTCCCCCAGTACACAGGCGCGGGTGTTTTCGACATCTCGCATAGCGGGACCGGGATAGTTATGCATATCCGCTACATTGCCGCCGCCGGAATCATCCCAAGTCCAGCCGCTTTCTTCATCAACCAGCCGCGTCGGATCGTAAGCCTGCATCCACCTGGCAATTTCCTTCGTATTGTGCTGACCCCAGCCCTCATTAAAAGGCATCCACATCACAAGACAGGGGAAGTTCTGCAGCGTATTCATCATCGCTTTTAACTCGACCCGGAAGTTGGCCTTGCTTTCGTCATTCCGGCCGGAATCACCGTGGGGCATGTCCTGCCAGACCATAAGTCCCAGTTTATCGCAGGTATAATACCAGCGGGCGCTTTCGATCTTGACGTGCTTACGCGCCATATTCATGCCGAATTTTTTAATCATAGCAATGTCATACTTCATGGCTTCCTCAGTTGCCGGAGTATACAACCCATCCGGCCACCAGCCCTGATCCAGAGGGCCGTAATGGAAGAGGACTTTGTTGTTTAAAAACAGGCGATTGATGCCTTTATCATCTTTCTTCACTTCGATCTTGCGCATGCCGCAATAACTGGCAACACGGTCCATCACCCTGGAATCGTCAACCAGAGAGACTTCCAGATCATACAGATTCGGCGAATCCGGACTCCAAAGTTTAGCGTCTTTGATGGTCAATTCCACAACCTGACCGGCCTGACCTTTGGCTTCCGCTACTTTCCTGCCACCTTCTTTGGCGGTAAGCTTAACATTTGAGTGGCCTGACGCATTGACAGTAACTTGAAGTACACCGCGGTCGATATCCGCAACAAGCTTCAAAGACTGGATATAGATTGCCGGAACCGTTTCCATCCATACGGTTTGCCAGATGCCTGTGACTGCGGTGTACTTAATGCCACCGGGTTTGAGATTTTGTTTGCCCTTGGGCTGAGTGCCGGTACTTGTTGGATCCCATACCTTGAGGACCAATTCATTCTGGCCTTCTTTGAGAGCTTCGGTCACATCAAATGTGAAAGGATCGTAACCACCGGTATGCACACCGACTTCTGTACCGTTAACCCAAACCGTTGTCTTCCAGTCCACCGCCCCAAAATGCAGCAGCAGGTGTTTACCCTTCTTAATTGTCGGGGCCTGGAACATCCTGTGATACCACAGACACTGATCCGGCAGGACCTTTTTCATAACGCCGCTTAAAGCTGATTCTGCACAAAATGGAACCAGAATTTGCCCATCCCATTCGGCCGGTTTGGAGGCGTCCTTGGCTATAATCGCATAATCCCACAATCCATTCAGGTTCTTCCAGTTATCACGTATCATTTGAGGCCGGGGATATTCGGGCCAGACATTTTCCGGTGTTACATCTTTGGTCCACGACGTCATCAAAGGTCCTTTGGCGGGCTGCCAGTCTTCGGGGATAATCTCGACCTTGTATTCGGTGGGCGCACCCCAACCAACGCCAATCATCTGGCCTAGCCACGCGCCCTTCATCTTGTCGCGGTACTCCGCTACCGGAAGGTGGCGGTAGCCTGACTTCGCAGAAAGTATCTGCGGCATAAACGCCATTACAACAAGCAACAGGCGGATTATCAGCGTTAACTTACACCCACTGGTCTTTACCCATTCCGGGATGTGTCCTTTTTTTTTCATAGGATGTTATTCCTTTTAATATTTTATTTTGCATTAATTATCAACCATCAGGTTTTTCAAATCGGAACAGTAAAACTGTCTTAATC
>CAIRSO010000129.1 GCA_903881215.1 uncultured Bacteroidia bacterium | reverse complement strand
GTGGTTTCGGCCATGCAACGACAACATCAGAAGAAGTCTTGCGAATTGAAACTGCACGTAAAAAAGAGCCTTTAACAAATTCTCAGGCCAAACCTCGTCTTTTCTGTTTTCGAAAAAAAGTGGGGTTTTGAACAATCTTTGCAAATACGAAGTTATAAGTGTTGCTTTTCGAAAATCGGTGCATGCTCTTTTCACAAAGCGACCAGGGCAAGAATTGAACTGCAAAATGTCTCTTTTCAAGGTATTGAATCATTCCATTTTGTCAGTAGAGCGGATTACCCCAAGCAACCTAGTTTCAGCTACGATTCCATAATAATTGACAAAGATAAAATGCAGATAGATCAAGAACAAAACACCAACCATTCAATAAAATCAGCCTATAAAGGCCAATCGTTTGCCGAGTTTTTAAACGCGTTTAAATCGAGCATAAACCGCGCTTTTCACGAAATAGACAATATCGATGCGTTTTGCAGTACTCGCGGATTCCCCCCAAATGTATTAAAGGAGTTAATGTCGGTAAATCCCCTTGCGCTATGCATTCCAAAAGAACATGGGGGATTTGGGGCGACCATAAAGCAGAATCTCTCGTTTATCTCCGCGGCGGCCTACGAATCGCTTCCTTTTTCGTTGATGTTAGGAATTAACAATGGATTGTTTATTCAGCCCGTTTCCAAATACGGGCAAGCGCAAGAGAAAGCAAGAGTTTTCGACCAGTTTGTCAACCATGGCAGCATGGGCGGACTGATGATTACGGAGCCTGATTTTGGCAGTGACGCCTTGAATATGCAGACCGCATTTTCCGAACATCAGGGAGTGGCTCATCTCAAAGGCAAAAAACACTGGGCAGGACTCACTGGAATGGCTGATTTCTGGTTGCTGACAGCTCGCCGAAAATCTGAATCGGGAAAGCTGATGCGCGATATCGATATGTTTATCTGTGAGGTGAATGCCCCACGCCAAAACATTGTGGTTGAAGAGTATTTCGAGAACTTGGGGCTCTATCAAATCCCTTATGGCCGAAACCTAATTGATGTGCATATTCCGCTCCAGCAACGGTTAATTCCTCAAACCACGGGTGTTCAGATGATGCTTGATTTGCTTCACCGCAGCCGATTCCAATTTCCGGCCATGGGACTGGGTTTTATCAAACGGATGCTCGATGAAGCCATCAATCATGCGCATACTCGAATGGTGGGCAACAAAAGCCTGATTGCTTACGACCAAGTTCAAAATCGCCTCTCCACCCTTCAAGCGTACTATACTATTTGCTCCGCTTTTTGCCTGAAATCAAGTCAAATCGCCGAAGTCGAAAACAATTTGGCCTCCCTGGGATTGGAGGCAAATTCCATAAAATGTGTGACCACGGATATGATGCAAAACGCAGCCCAATCGCTGCTTCAACTGGTGGGCGCAAAAGGGTACCAACTTAACCATATTGCAGGGAAATCAATGGTCGATAGCCGCCCTTTCCAGATTTTTGAAGGCTCGAATGATATTTTGTATCATCAAATTGCAGAGACCCTGCTCAAGCGCATGAAATCTGCAAACCAGCAAAATCTATTTCAGTTTTTCAACGGTTATTCCAAACTCGCGGCCAAAGAGATCCAACCCATGATCAATTTTGAGCTGAACCCGCCTTTATCCCAACGGAAATTGGTGGATCTGGGTAAAGTTGTCAGCCGAATTATCGCAATGGACCATCTCTTTCTCTTAGAAAAAAAAGGGTTTAGAAAAGAGTTGATCTCAAATGCGTT
>CAIRSO010000128.1 GCA_903881215.1 uncultured Bacteroidia bacterium | reverse complement strand
TCTCAGTTCTCAACTCTCAGTTCTCAACTCTCAGTTCTCAACTCTCAGTTCTCAACTCTCAACTTTCTTATAGCGTAAAGCTTGTTCATCGTAGAGATGTACAAAGTCCCGTTCGCTGCCACAGGAGTGGAGTGAATGGGGCTGTCGAAATTCTGAGTATCCAATACGCTTAAAGATTTACCCTCTTTGAGTATCCAAAAATCGTTTCCGCGCGAACCAACATAAATCTTTGAATCGGCAACCAGGGCGGAACTCCAGGAATCCATTGTGAGCTTGTGCTTCCAATAAGATTTCCCATTTTCTGCATCAATGCAATGGACGTTTTTAGCGCAATCAGTGATATACACCAATCCACTGGATATGGCCGGTGTAGAAACCGAGGGTTGGTCAAGCGGGAAGGACCAAACTTCACCGGTAGTGGTGATATCACCTTTCTTTGTGGCATCTATGCATTTAAGCCAGCCCTTTCTTTTCCCCCACCAAATATCTCCTCCGCCAGCCAAATAGATGCGGTTTTTGTAAAATACAGGCATCCCATTTGAAAGGCTGGGGCCTTCAGTCCGGTTATTCAGATAATTATGAATATTCTTTTTGGGTGCTGAAGGATCACAATCGAATTGCCAAATTTTCCTAAAAGATTGAACCTGATCTCGCTGAGTTGCCTGCGAAAGTGCTTCGAAAGCATAAAGGATTCCATCCGGTCCGGCGAAGAAAATCAGCCTTTGACCGTTTACCTCACCCAGGGAAGGTGATGACCAGGAGGAATGAAAGATTCTGGGACCAAAATGCTCATTGTCTTTTGCCACCAGTCTACCGGTTTTTTTATCCAGGGCAATCAACGCCGGAGCATTTATGCCAGTCGTTTCAAGATGCTTGTAATTAACACCATTGCAGGTATTCAGATACAGGAAGTCTCCGTCTATCAAGATTGAAGCATGTGGTGAATCGTGCGGGCACAGACCTAATTCCTGCTTCAAATCGTACATCCAAATGATATCTGCATCTTTAGTCGTTACTTCATAGGGGAATTGTCCGGAAAGCGTCATGTACCATCCCTCGCCCTGAAAGGTTCCATCGTTTCCATCGGCCTGACCATTCAGATCGAGGCAGAGAATCTCCGATCGGTTGGTAAGAATATATACCCTCTTTCCTTCCACGGTAGGTGGTGAACAAATTCCGATCATCGGCCAGTCGTTGTGCCTGTCTCCCTCAATGCGGGGAACAACCAATTGCCAGGATAAACTACCGTCCGATTCATTCAAACATAGCAGCACCCCACGGTCTCCGACATGGCGTGGGTCACGCTGATCGGCATTGTTGGCTCCGAGAAATATTTTCCCATTTGCTATCACGGGGGTTGCATAACCATAACTACCGGTGGAAACTGCCCATTTGACATTTTTGCCGGTTTCTAAATTGAATGATTCCGGAAGTCCTTTTTCAGATGAAACCATATTCCGGGAATCCTTTTCCCCCCACTGTGGGGAATCGTGTCCTTGCGTCCTGGCATCGGAAACAAAACAAAGCTGAATTAACGTAGTCAGCAAAATGAGAATCAATTCACCAGCGATTAGTCCTTTATTGTTTTTCATGAATGATTCTCAATAATATATTAAATGAAGTCCCGGAGATTCTGTCTTTTAATTAGTAATTCTAACAAGAGTTTATTCAGTCCCACTAATGCACCAGATCTTTTTCACCCCTTTGAAAATATAGGCTTTGTCGGTAATGGCAACGGATGCCCAGAACTTGTCGTCCAAAGTATTGGAGGCAATCGACTCAAAGGTTTTGCCCGTTTTGACAACCTGAGTAATTCCTTTTTCGTCGAAGAAATAGAGTTTGCCGTTTTGTATCCAGGGGGTAGCCCAGCACGCGGCAACTTTTGGAATTTTTGTTTTGTAAACAAGACTCCCTGTTGCTGCTTCAAAACAAGAAAGATCGCCTCCCCGGCCAGCAACAAGGTATATTAGTCCTTCGTACAACAAAGGACTGGGATTATTTACATTTGCTTTCCGAACCGTCCATTTTACGCCATTGCTTACCAGTCCGCTGTCGGCCGGAGTAATATCCCCAGCTGCTCCCGCCTTCACGCAAAACAGATCGGTGATGATCTCCCGGCCTCCTGAGTTTCCCAGGTAAATGTTCTCTTTGTCATAAACCGGACCAGCGATGGCCTGTTCTCCGCCAATCTTGAGTTCCCACAAAAGATTTCCCGTAGCCGGATCGTATGAACGGGCCGTTTTGCCCATGGTGACAAGTTCTGTCCGGGTGTTGTTTTTCCATATCACCGGAGTGCCGTAGGTCGTTAGTTCCTGCCGTTTTACTTTCCATTTTTCGTTTCCTGATGCAGCATCGAGGGCCATGATCCAGGAGTCCTCTTCGTTGTCGTTTAAAATATAAAGGACATCGTTGTAGATAACCGGGGAGGAACCTGTACCCCAGTTTTTTTGCGTCTCTTTTGCTTCGATCTCCTTTTGCCAGAGTAGCTTGCCATTCAGGTCATAACAGAAGAGGCCATTCATTCCAAAATAAGCATACACCCTTTTGCCATCGGTCACAGGAGTTTCGCAGGCATAATTACTCGCCGCATGCTTCCTGGCTTTCGGACTGCCTTTTCGGGCCACCTGTTTCCAGAGTTCTTTCCCGGTTTTCAGATCAAGACAGGTTACCTCCCAACGGTAAATTTCTTCCAGATAACTATTGTCCACAGGCGGAGGAGGAGGAGGAGGTGTTGGTTTTGTGGCAGCTGCCGGATTTGTTGGAGTTGTACCATTTTGTTGTGTTGGAGGTGGTGGCGGCGGCGGAGGAGGCGGCGGTGGTGCCACCGGTTCTTTCCTTTTTTCGGCGAAGACGGAAGTAATAAATATTTTATCTCCAGATACAATAGGGGAAGAATAACTTTCTCCCGGCATATCAAAAGTCCATTTGACATTCAGATTGGTCCCCCAGGTCTCAGGAAGATGGGCGCTTTTTGCGACCATGTTGTTTTCCGGTCCCCGAAATTGAGGCCAAATATTCTGTCCGGTTGAGACAAAACCTGAGCAGGCTAATAGTGAAACCAGCCAAATTTTCCAATGTCTATTTTTTTGAATCATTGCAATTTATTATTAGATTTTAGGAAGAACAGTTTAAAAATAGTCAACTTGTTTGAATTCATCTTCATGCGATTTGTTTTTTTATTGTTAAAAGAGCAGGCGATGTTTTGACAGATCTTAGCATGCAAAAAATTGAAGATGTTTTAGTATTTTTAAAATCTGCAGTGGCATCGTTGAACACCTAATATTCAGAACTTATGAAGCACAATCATCTTATTGGAATTTATGTACAATCTTTCCGGGACAATTGGTTGAAGCCTGCTTTTTCCGATTTTCAGGGATCCACAGTAACCTATGGAGAATCAGCTCAGATTATCCGTCAGATTCATTGCTATCTGCGCGAAAGTGGTGTCAAGAAGGGCGATAAGATTGCGATTCTGGGACGTAATTCATCGAACTGGGCGATCTCATTTCTGGCGGTTTCCGGGTACGGAGGCGTTACTGTTCCTATTTTGCCGGATTTTAATCCCGATGATATTCAGCACATCCTTCTTCATTCTGAATCATGTTTCCTCTTTGCTGCTGAGACATTGTTTGAGAAGCTCGATCCCAAAAAAATACCCGGCATCAAAGGGGTCGTCAGCCTAACCGATTTTTCAGCAATCAAATTTCAGTCGTCTGATGATAAAGAGCTTTGGGAAAAATGTTTTACTGAAAAGCATGCCGGGAAATCTGCTCCTGATAATTTTGAGCTGACTGAATATGGGAATGACGATTTAAGCATCCTTTCCTACACCAGCGGTACTTCAGGATTTTCCAAGGGCGTCATGATCCCTGCCAGAAGTCTGCTTTCAAACATAGTTTACGCCCAGGAACACATGCCACTTCAATCCGGTGACAAGATCGTCTCCTTCCTTCCCATGGCGCATGTATTCGGGTTGTTGTTCGAATTTCTATTTCCCGCTTCTGTGGGATGCCATGTCACATTTTTGACGAAGCCACCTACCCCGCAACTGATAATCAAAGCATTCCAGGAAGTTAAACCCAGATTGATCCTGTCTGTTCCGCTGGTTATTGAAAAAATATACAGGAAGCGCATTCTTCCTGCGCTCGAAAAACCGATGGTGAAATTTCTGCTCAAAGTACCCGGGATACAGCTACTGTTGCATAAAAAGGTGAGAAAGAGTCTGGTTGAAACTTTCGGCGGCAATTTCCACGAAATCGTCATCGGTGGGGCACCGCTTAACCATGAGGTCGAAGCCTTCTTCAGGAAAATCAAATTTCCGTTTACGATTGGTTATGGGATGACCGAATGTGGTCCGCTGATTTCGTACGAGCCCTGGAATAGTTTCCGATCCTCCTCGGCCGGAAAACTTGTCGACAGGATGGAGGTTCGCATCGACTCCAAAGATCCTTTTAACCAGGTAGGTGAGATTCTGGTGAAAGGCGACAATGTGATGATGGGCTACTTCAAAAATGAAAAAGCAACGTCAGACGCCATTGATAGCGATGGTTGGCTGCACACCGGCGATCTTGGCGTGATCGACAAGGACAATTTTATTTACATCCGTGGAAGGTGCAAGAACATGCTTTTGGGAGCCTCCGGCCAAAATATATATCCCGAAGAGATGGAGGCAAAACTCAACAACTACCCATTTGTGATGGAATGTGTGATCACCGAACGGGATAAAAAAATGGTTGCTTTTGTCTATGCTGATCCTGAATTGGTTGAGGCGGAGAAGGCCGACGAATCCAAACTGAAGGAGATTATGGCCGATAATTTGAGGCATGTGAACAAGGAACTTCCAAAGTTTGCGCAGCTCAGTTCGATCATTCTGGTCGACAAAGAATTTGAGAAAACGCCTAAAAAGAACATCAAGCGATATTTATATACCTGAAAAGTGCAGGGAGCTCATTTTGGGTATATAAATGCTACTTGACTGCAATTATATCACTTTAAAGATTATTTCGTCCAGTCTTCGTTTTGGGACGTGATGAACCTGATTTTCGTCACGCCAGTATTTTATCTCTCCGTTTTTCATTTCGTCCAAAACAACCACCTCTTTTGGTTTGCCAAGCGCAAGCACCTGGACAATCTCGAAATGTTCAGGCAGATTCAATATTTGTGCAAGATTCTTGCGGTTGACTGCATGAATGATGCAGCCGCCGAATCCGGCATCCACAGCACCGAGTAAAATACTTTGTGTGGCAATGCCATCGTCGCAGAAATAATTTCCGGAGATCTGTGTGTCGTGCAGCATAACGATATAGGCTGATGGTCTTTCTCCCTCTTCCGGTCCGCTCCATTCGGTCAGATATCCGGCCCATGCCAACTGCTCAAAAATCTTTGCATTGAAAGACTCATCGGTGCTCAGAACATATTTCAGTGATTGAGCATTTCGGGCCGAGGCTGAGTTTCTGGCCAGGTCAACCCAATCTTTCAACATATTTAATGAGATTCGTTCGGATTGATAGAACCGTCTGTAGCTTCGGTTTTTGAGTATGAGTTCCTTTATCATTGCTCTTAATATTTCGTGGTTAATACCTTAATTCTTTTCCTTTTCTGGTAGCCGGCAGACCATTTTTCATCCAGTCGGGCATTGGCTCGCCTTTGAGATAATGATCGAAAAATTGCTTCATCCGGATGGTAAGATCCATGCGGTTGGCCCAGCTTTCGGCTTTCAGATTGTGCTCTTCGTTGTTGTAGGTAAGCATCCAGGCCGGTTTATTCAGCCGCCGCATGGCTGTAAACAACTCGATCCCCTGGTACCACGGAACGGCCCCGTCGTTGTCGTTGTGCATAATCAACAACGGAGTCTCAATTTTTGGTGCATAAAAGAGGGGAGAGTTTTCGATGTACGACAACGGCTTTTCCCACAAAGAACCTCCGATACGGCTTTGATCCTTTTCGTACTGAAACATGCGTGACATGCCCGTTTGCCAACGGATTCCACCGTAAGCGCTCGTCATGTTACTCACGGGTGCACCGGCCATGGCCGCGTTAAAAAGATTGGTCTGCGTGATAAGCCAGGCTGTCTGGTAACCACCCCAGCTTTGTCCCTGAACTCCGATTTTGTCCCGGTCGACGAATTGAAACCTGTTGCATAGATATTGTGTTCCACTAATAACGGCATCAAATGCGGATTTCCCCGGATTACCTGTTTCATACGTGATATCAGGAATAAAAACGAGGTAATCATTGCTTGTATAATGGGTTCGGTTGACGGTCGAACGGGTAGGAGAGGGCGCGGTAAAAGCATTCAGATTGTCTGCATTTCTTTCATAAAAATAGACGATCATCGGGTATTTGCGGGTTGTATCCATCGTTTCTGGCAGGTACAACAAACCCTCGAGTTTATTCCCTGAAAAGGAAGTCCAGTGAACCAGCTGAACCTTTGGCCAAACGAACGACTTTTGCTGCGGGTTGGCATCCGAAAGCCGGTCACACTTTTCAAAGGAAGTATCGCTGGACCAGAGGTTCGGAAATTCGTTGACTGTCTCCCGGGTCCAGATGACCACCGGAGCTTGCTTAGCCTTGATGACTTTGTCGATTTTTTTATCCAGCAATGTCAGAAGAATTGGGTCACCGGCATTTTCTAAATTCACGGTCAGAAACCCTTCCGACTTGGTTTTTTCATTGAATGCCTGAACCAGAACGGGTTTGCTGATGTCAATAAATTCTTCCTCCGGATCAAGTTTCAGGTAACGCAGTTTTGTGTAATTCTTTCTGCCATATTGATTGGTAATATTGATGGGAGTTTTGGGATTTTGTGGATCAATCCGCCAAATGTCAAACCGGTCGTAAATGAAAATATACTTGTCATTTTCGGCCCAGCCGGCTATCCCGTATGGATTTGGATCACTTGGAGAATCCCATCTTTCGTCGCAAAGTGTAACCGGGATAGCTGAACTCAAATTTAAAACTCCACCGGAACCGCTTTCCGTAGATTGGGCGTAAAAGGCTGAATCAGCAGCATTGTACCAAACAATATATTTGCCTCCGGGAGACAGTGAAACCATCGATTTATCTTGCAGAATCTTCTTCCTTTCACCCGTTTGCACCTGAATCAGATAATAATCGCCATTGGAATCTCCGGTCCAGGATGATTGTAGTTTATAGGGCGATTGATCGATCCCGAGTGCCACAATGCCATTGCCTTTCTGAATGGTCCGGACCTCTTTTGACACTGAATCGCCCAACTGAATGCACTTTCCGGTTTCAAAAAAGTACACTGCTTTAAAGGTTCTTTTCTTTTCCTTCTCCAGATTGATTTTTTGTTCGGGTTGCAGCTCTTTGTCTTTCCACGACCAGATATCGAGGGCAGGCTTTTCCTCGTCCAAAAGTGAATCTTTTGGTTCCGGGGAGGGTTTAAGATTGTCACCATAGAAGAGCAAATCCCCATTGTCCGAAAATGAAAGGTCGGATAAATCGCTGGGAGACCAATTTTTTGGGGTTCCGGATCCCTCAGATGTCGGAAGCACTTTTGGCGCGCCCAACCGGAGTTCTCCTGCATAAAGGCCATAACATTTCTCTTTGATGGTATCGGCAGAAAAGAGGAAGCCATAGTGATTCCCTTGCTTGTTCAGACTGATCTTTTTGGCTGTTCCGGTATTCTTAAACAGCAGTTCATTCTTTCTCGAATCCGTATCAAAAATGCTGACTTCACAACGGTCAAGCGAATCTTTTGTCTGACAAACAAAAGCAATTTTATGACCCGATGGGGCATAGAAAAACTCAGTTACATTCTGAAAATTAATAGTATCTCCTGATGCAGCATGCAACAGAGACAGCTGGAATTTTTGATCAGCAGCAGGATCTGCAGCTACAGCCGGTTTGGCTTTGGGGTCATTCGCTTTTTTCTCACCCTGTTTTTCACTTTTTTTTTCAGATTTTTTCATGTCTGTCAGAAAAGCAACCCAACCATCGGCCTCTTTAGGCAAAGAAAACTGTTTCAGATTTGGAAATTTGAACATTTTCATCGGATTAAAAACCAAAATCCCCAGACTATCTTTTGGCATCTGTTCCTTCTTCAGCTTTTTCTTTTTAGCACTTCGGATGGAGTCTTCAGGCTGTTTGATTTTGTAAACGATAAAATCCGATCCGGCAGAAATCCGGGCATCAAAACCCCGGGCAAAAGTGTCAGATTTCTCAGGAAGGATGGATTTTAAAATTAGAATCCCATCCCCTTTTTGTGGATTTATTTCGAAAGAAATTATTTTTCCATCGTTGGAAATAGCCTGATTGTTGATCGATTTCCATGAGGCAAAATCCTTGGTTGTCAGTGGGTTTTTGTCACTCTTCTGAGCATTTAGGATCAGTGAATGGCTTACAAAAGCCATTAGAATTAACAATTTGTTCAATCTCATCTGGTATGTTTTGGTTTTTTATAGTACTCCTTTGTTATCTCTTCAAGTACCCAATTTGTCCTGGCCGCTGAAATGCCGGTACTGACGCATTTCCCTTTGCCGCGAAGCTCATCAACGACTTGTGCAATCAGATAATGAGAGATATTTTCAGGATTCTGAAAGCTGAGACTTTCTGATCCACTCGAACTTACCCATTGAACATCCCGGTGCTGAAAGCAGGAGAGCGTGAGTTTGCCCTCAGTTCCTGTGATTTCTATGAGATCTTCTTCAGTCTCTTTACTTCCTACAAAACACCAGCTTCCGGCTCCGGTTACTCCGTTTTCGAAAGTGTAAACAGCAGAAACAGTATCTTCGGAAGGGTAGAATCCGGCAAGATTTTTAGCTATTCCATGAACATCCGCAATGGGCCCGAAGAGAAAATCGAGGTAATCGAACTGATGAGAAGCCATGTCATATAAATGGCCTCCTCCCGAAATCTCCGGATCAATATGCCATGATTGCTTATCAGGAAACTGATCCTTTTCTCCATAGGCCAGGTGAAGTCGAATATTGACAGTCAAAGGTTTGCCAATTTTCCCGGCTTCTATCATCTCTTTTACTTTTAGAAATGCAGGCAATGATCTTCGGTAATAGGCCACGAGAAGAGGCATCCCGGTTTTCTCTGAAACACGAATCATCTCCATGCAATCTGCATAATTTCGAGCCATTGGCTTCTCGACATATACAGGTTTACCTGCATTCATGGCTGCAATGGCGTAACTGGCATGTGTATTTGGTGGAGTTGCTATGTATACAGCATTAACTTCCGGATCATTGATCAACTGCGAGGCATCAGAATACCATTTTGGGACGCCATGTCTTTTGGCATAATCTGCTGCTTTCGCTTCATCGCGCCGCATCACGGCTACGAGTTTAGAATGGCCGACTTTGTTGAAGGCCGGACCACTTTTGAGTTCAGTCACATTTCCACACCCAATTATTCCCCATTTTATCTCTTCCATGGCTCTAAAATTAAAAATTAATCGCCAGATTATTTTCTCTCAAAAGGTTCCATGCCTTGATGAAACTGTTTTCATTCCTGATAGAAATATTGTTTTTGCGCAGAATCTTTTTTGCCAATTTTTGATTGGATAAATCGAAGAGTGACAAGAGTGAATTTTTCGAGATTTTGATCAGCTTGAACCCTTTCAGTTTGTTGTACAAGAAGTAATTATAGGCTTCCTGGTAAGAGATGTTCTTCTCTTTTCCTACTTCACCATAGATGGGGCAGGTCAGCAAGAGCACTTTTCGATGGACCAAAAGTGTGACATCACCTTCACTCAATACCTCAAAGAATCGGCTACCGGACATTGGTCCGTCGTAGGATTGCTGTCGAAAAGTGCGTATTACCCCTTTTTCATCTGTAATGGAAAATCCCTTTATGCTAGCTTTATCTACGATTATCTGAGTCGAAATAGTTGAATTGTAGTAAATTAGCTCATCCTGGTAGGTGCTGTAACGCAATTGTAGTTGGCTGATTGTCGTCCCATCGGCCATTTCGATGGAACCCGGCACAAAGCCGTCAGTTAAAAAGGGGTTTCCCTGATAGGTAGCATACGGGATAAATCTGGCCCCTTTGACTTTTTCGCTGTTCCAATTTTTTGGAAGCTCTTCCTGTGCTGTTAGTAGGCAGACTGACAACGAATTAATTAGTATACATAATAAAAAAATCCTTCTTTCCATGTTACTTTACTTCAAACAATTGTTCTTTGTAAAAATTCTGACCATTTAGGTTTTTCCCTCTTAAAATCATCCTGTAATTACCACGGAAATCTGAGGTTTGAAAATCTAACTCCATGGTATTTTCCGGCTTTAAGGAAGGCTTCCAAAGCAAAACCTGACGAAGATCCGGTACTTTGGAAGATTCTTCGGGAGGATTAGCCAGGATTGCATCCGGCTGAATTGCTTCAAGACTGAATTTGATCAGATCGTCCGATTCCATCAGTCTGGAGTTATCACAATTGGTCGAATAGATGGCTAATACACCCTGAAAACATAGGTTTCCAAAGAATCGTTCAGTCTGACAGATATCTATCCGGTCGATCTCCCTGGTCCCCATATCTTTGATGACATTCAGGTCTGTCACCGGAATGCCATTGAGCAACACAAGTGGCTGTTCATTGAAGAAATTGTTACGTTGAAAATTAAAGAGCTGAAGAGTTGGGATTCTATTATAAGTCCTGAATTTCACTTGGGGTAAAAGTTCACGTGCGATCTCTGCAAAATTCAAAAGGTCTATGAACTGTTTCGGGCGGACTACTCTGGTCGGTACACCATAAAACGGATATGGATCAGCTTTTTTGGCAGGTGCAGCTTGAATAGTAAGCTCCTGAATGCCAAAAATTTTGCGAAAATTCAGTGACTCTACATTTTTTGCCATGCTTTTTTTAAACTCAGTCGAGAAAGTACGGCTATCGCCGGATGGCACCACATTCTTCAGGTCGTCGGAGGGAGTGAGCGTAATTTTGAGCACGCGTTTCTTGTCTTTGTCAAAACACTGAAGAACGACCGGAATTTTTCCATAGATGTTGTTCAGTTGAAAATGGAAACGTCCATTTGCTCCCGTAGTGTAATATTTGAAAAGTGGCAGTGAATCGGGAATGGTCAGGTAAACGATGGCATTGTGGTAAGGTTTTTCGGTCTGCAAATCCGTTACGGTTCCTGAAATGATGATCCCTTCATTGCCAATTACTCTGGAATATTTTGGATCTGAATCAGAGACGAAAGTTGCAGGAATGTATTCAGTAGTCACAGGAGTGATATCTACCAGCATATTGCCATCAATTTGAGAAAGTAGATCTGCCGGAATGCGAATTTTTGCATGGCCTTTTTCTCTCGGTTTATAGTTCTTTCCAATACCCTCAAACTGAATGGGAGAACTGAGAGTTGAGAGTTGAGAGTTGAGAGTTGAGAACTGAGAGTTAGGAGCTGAGAGTTGAGAGTTGAGAACTAAGAGTTGAGAGTTGAGCGTTGTTTTATTTGCCTTTCCAACATTTTCCAATTGATTCGTGGAAATTGCAGTTTCTATCAACGGTAAAATACCGGTATGTCGTTGAAACGCCTGAGATTCGGTTATTCCCGTAAATCTGTTCGAGATAAAGAGTTCTTTCACCGTTTGCGTTTGACTGGTTCTGGTGGTGGTGCGCACTAGGTAATTTCCTGATCTCAGCGTATCCTGCAGATGGATAAACCCATTGGCCTGATGGTTCAGCATCTCAAGGGATATGGCTGATACGAGATTTCCAGCATGGTTGAAAAGATCAACATGGAGAATCCCGGCAGGTTCGTCGGATGGGGCATAAATTTTTACCAAAATGCTTTCGCCACTGGTATACAGATCACGGTCAGTAAAAAGAGCGAAGCCTTCTTTCGACTGGGATTTGCCTCCCAAGGCAACCAAAAGCATCAATATGGTCAATAATTTTCTATACATATCATTCATTTTCCCATTTTCCCATCTTCCCATCTTCCCATCTTCTCATCTTCCCACCCTCCCATCTTCCCACCCTCTCATCTTCCCCGTTTCTCCGTTTCTCCGTTTCATCTTCTCCGTTTCTCCGTTTCATCTTCCTTTAGTCTTGAAGTGCAGCCACCCCTCGGCTACGCTCGGGGACCGTTTCTCGTTTCGTTTCTTCAACCACTCGCCCCCTCTCCCCCTCGCCAAGTCGCCCACTCGTCCACTCGTCCACTCGTCCTCTCTCCCCCTCGCCAAGTCCCCAAGTCCCCCAGTCCCCTCGTCTCCCCGCCTTCCTCACTCCCACCATCCCGGCTTCACATTGATCGTCTGACCATTTTCCGGTATCGCAGGATAGCCGTTTATCTTCCTAATTAACGCGCTTCCTGCAGGGTCTGAACCATTAAACTGGATGAAATACCGATGCTGCTGATAGGAGGCCAGATCGAAGAACCCAAAGACGATCTTGGCAGGATCCGTTTTGCAGATGATGTTTCCATACACCTGGGTCTGAACCGGATCGAAAAGGCTTCCATTGGCAGAAAACTGGTTGTTCAGCTTTTCATGGTAATCGTAAGAACTTTGCGAAGTGCCATATTGATCGAGGATAAAAATCCATCCTGCCACACTGGCACCGGTTCGAATAAGATTGGTGGTGTTGAATGGCAGCAACATCAGCGGCTGCTTCTCGATCTTGCTGATCTGACTGAATTTCTTCGGTCCCGCAATGTTGTACGTACTCTTGTCGTAAAGCGATTGCCATCCGTACATCGTTGGTGCCATGGGGGTATTTGGGATCACATACACCCATTCCATCACGGTTCTTGCGACAAATCTGTAATTGGCGAGCGCCGCAGTGACCGGGGCGTCGGCGTAAAGCTCCTGACCAGTCACGGTAACAGCCACAGGCACACCACTACTGTTGGATTGATACTCCTTTTTCTCTGCACGCTCCGAATAAAAATTGCTGAGCGCCGCAATGGGAGGCATTGCAAGAATCTCAGATTCGTAGGTATCGCTGCCAAGGAGAATTTGCAGTTTATAGCTCTTTCCAACTACCGGACTATTTGAAAAAGTGAATTTTCCCGCACTGATTTCAGTACCCTGAAAGCTGTTGCCTTTGGTATCCATCAGTTTTACGGATGCGCCGGTCACTGATGCCGGTTCGCCCAAATCGTAAAAACTTGTCGACCTCGAAAGGCGAACATAGCTTTGAGTCAGGTCATTTGTCACCAATGCATCCACCATAAGCTGTCCACCGGCATCTTTCATCGATGGATAATAGACCTCCTCACAGGATATGAGGCTGTAAATCATCAATAGAATATAGATCGTCTTTCTTAGCATCAGAATTTAAAATTGTAGGTAATAGAAGGAACGGGAACGCCAATAATCGATAATTTATAGATGGCATATTGTGTCTTGTCCTTATCCATGGTTTGGAGGGAGGCGTCCTTGCGGTAAAAGACCGAATAGGGATTTTTACGTCCATAAAGGTTGTAAACCGAGAAGGTCCAGCTTCCTTTCCACGACCGTTTTCTCTTGAGGTTTTCGTCCAATGTTATCGCGACATCCATCCGGTGGTAAGAAGGCATCCGGTAGCTGTTTCTATCCGAAAAGTACACGATTTGATTTCCTCCCAGCAGGTATTTTTGCTCCGGCAGTGTAATCGGCCTTCCCGATGAATAGACAAAATTGCCCGAAAAGCGCCATCGCCTGCTGATATTGTAATTTGTTACCACTGAAAGATCATGCGGCTTGTCATAGATGGAAGGGTAGAAGGCCCCTCTGTTGATTTTCTCTTCCGGGAACGGCCCATTGGCTTTCTGGAAAGTGCGTGAAAAGGTATAGCTGATCCAGCCATTCAACTTTCCGGAACTCTTTTTGGCCATCAGTTCCAGTCCGTAGGAATAGCCGCTTGCCGGGATGTAGTCGGTTTCGAGGTGGGTGTTCATCAGGAGCAGTGCGCCGTTTTTGTATTCCGGCAAATTCTGAAGTTTTTTGTAGTAGGCCTCCGCCGAAAACTCAAAATTCCCTTTGGTTGGTGTCTTGAAAAAGCCAAAAGCGATCTGGTCATTGATCAGCGGAGCGAGATAAGTTCCGGCAGATTTCCAGTAATCGGCCGGCGAAATAACTGCTGTGTTGGAAATCTGACTGATAAATTGGTGGGTCTGCTGATAATTTAAACGCAGCGATCCGCCGTTAGGCAGCAATAATTTGAGGGCCAGCCGGGGCTCCGGTGCCTGGTAAGACTTAATGATCTGTCCCGAATTGAAAAGGGTTGAGTCGATAATGGAGTGGGTGCTTTTGGAAACTCCATCGGCATAATTGTACACCACTCCGGGTCCGAAATTGAAAAAGCCGGTGTACCGAAATCCGATGCTAACGGAGACCTTCTCCGACAAGTCAAAGTTATCGTCCGCAAACAGTGCCACCTCGGCCGACTGCTCCTTCTGCATCGAGGATTTGAATACGTTCGAATTGGATAGTGTTGGAGCGATTTCACCCGGATTGATGCGGTAGCTTATGGCTTGTAATCCGGCACTGATGTGATGTTTCTCGTTGGGATAGTAAAGCAAGTTGTACTTTAGGCTCCCATATTGGATGCCTGATTTCAGGGTATAGTCATCCAGCGGTAGATAAGGGTCTTTCTGGTCCACCTTCAGATCATATTTTGAGTAGGCCAGCGACAATTGCGAGATGATTTTGTCGGTCAGGTTCAGCTTCCAGTTGAGCGAACCCAGGTAATTTGCATATTGGTAGAGTGTGCTGGTGTTGAGATTGAAAACATCGGAGCTAAGGTATCCAGTCAACTTCAGGTGATCTTTCGGACTTATTTCAATCGTTGCCGTGCCATTCAAATCATAAAAATGCGCCACGCTGTTCATGAAAGTTGGGTTCTTGGTTTTCTGGAGCAACCAGTCCGAATAAGTGCTTCTTCCGCCTACCATGAAAGAACTTTTCTTCTTTTTGGCGAACGGTCCTTCGATGGAAAGCCGGCTGTTGATAAGTCCGATGCCGCCATTGATGCTCAGATATTTGTTGGAGCCATCCTTGAGTTGAATCTCCATAACGGAGGAAGTCCGTTCGCCGAATGAGGCCGGCATCCCGCCTTTGAAAAGCGTCACATCCGAGACGGCATCCTGGTTAACCATCGAAAAGAAACCAAAAAGATGGGTGGTATTAAATAGTGGGGCACCATTCACCAGGACGAGGTTTTGATCCGTATTTCCACCGCGAACATTAAACCCTGACGACATCTCGCCAACACTTTGAACGCCCGGCATCATCACCATGCCTTTGATCAGATCGGCTTCGCCCATCAGGACCGGCAGCTCCTTGATGGAAACGGCACTCATCTTGATCATGCTCATCTGGGCTTTTGAGGCACGTTTATTGTCGCCCATGATCGTGACTTCTTCAATCTGCTGGGTCTTTTCAAAAATCTCCAGATCGGCGTTCCCATCCTGAATAAGCTGAATCCTGAGATTTTTGTTTTCAAAATTCATGAAGGAGATTCTGAGGTTCAGTTCACCGGTAGGCAGCTCGATCATGTATTTTCCTTTCGCATCCGAAACCACTCCGGTTTTCGTTTCCGGATTGTAGACAACTGCCCCCGGTAGCGGATCACCGGTTTTGCCATCGAGCACTTTCCCCTGTAGTTTGGCCCTTTTGTTTTGCACCTGATTCAGCGGATCGCCAATGACAATCAGTTGCGATTCGTTGCGGCTCAGCACTACATTTCCGTCCGGGCTTTTAGGATAGACGAACACCATATCCAGATCGAAGAATCGGAAATTTAGGTCTTTGTCGGTCAATACCTGGTTCAGCACCTGGGTAACCGGACTGTTCTTGAATGCACCGCTAACCACAGAAGTTTTTATCCACTCCTCCTTGTAAAAAAAATTGATGCCAAACGCTTCTTCCAGGTAACTGAAAAACTCAGAAAGTGGGGTCTGATTAAATGTCCTGGTGATTTTTATCTCCGGAATCTCCTGTGATTGCGATGTTTTAGTCGAAAGGATGATTAAAATTAGGAGAACGACAATCCTGTAAAATGGTGAAATTTGAATCTTTTTCAAAACAGGATTTGACTTAATGATGATAACTTCCGGATTAGCTCAGGTAAAGGTAGGAATAGTTTCTTGCATAAGGATTACAGGGGATATTATTTTGGTGCCGATCCCCGGAAATTTAGGAATATTCTTTACTTTTATTGACTAATATTGAATTCTCTAACCTGATTGAATTGCTTCGCACAATGAGAATGGAATTAAAGTAACCACATTTGCGATCCGACTTCTTTAAAGCTCCAATTTCCATGAATACTGCCTCCCACAACAAACTGGTTTCCTTTATCTGGTCCATAGCGGATGATTGTCTGCGAGATATTTATGTCCGCGGAAAATACCGCGATGTCATTCTTCCGATGGTGGTTCTGCGGCGCCTTGATGCCCTGCTCGAGCCTTCCAAGGATGCCGTTCTGGAGGAGGTGGCCTTTCAGCGTGATGAGGCAGGATTTACAGAATGGGATGAAAACGGTTTGATTGATGTGTCGGGTTATGTTTTTTACAACACAAGTTCATGGACCCTGCAACGCCTGCACGATACTGCCACCAATAGCCAACAGATTCTTCAGGCCAATTTCGAAGACTATTTGAATGGCTTCAGCAGCAATGTAAAAGAGATTATTGATAAATTTAAGCTTCGCAGCCAGGTGCGGCACATGGCCTCAAAAGATGTATTGCTGAATGTGCTGGAGAAGTTTACCTCTCCATATATCAACCTGACCTCTGCCGAAAAGGTTGATCCGGATGGCAGGAAACTACCCCCCCTGACCAACCTGGGAATGGGATATGTCTTTGAAGAGCTGATCCGAAAATTCAACGAGGAGAACAACGAAGAGGCCGGTGAACACTTCACCCCCAGGGAGGTGATTGACCTGATGACCCATATCATTTTTGAACCGGTGAAAAATATGCTTCCTCCTGTGATGACAATATACGATCCGGCCTGTGGGAGCGGAGGCATGTTGACCGAATCGCAAAACTTCGTGAAAGACGAGGAGGGTGAAATCCGGGCAAAGGGTGATGTCTATCTCTACGGGAAGGAGATCAACGACGAAACCTACGCCATCTGCAAATCAGATATGATGATCAAGGGCAACAATCCGGAGAATATCCGCGTAGGCTCTACCTTATCGACCGATGAATTTGCAGGCACCACTTTCGATTTTATGCTTTCCAATCCACCGTATGGCAAATCATGGGCCAGCGAGTTGAAATACATCAAGGACGGGAAAGACATTATCGATTCACGCTTCCAGATCCAGCTCAAAAATTATTGGGGTATCCTGGAAGATGCCGATGCCACTCCCCGCTCATCAGACGGACAGTTGCTGTTTTTGATGGAGATGGTCAACAAGATGAAACGACCAGAGAAAGTTCTGCACACACAAGCGGATGATTATTGGGAGTTCCATCTGGCAAATGAAAAGCAAAATAATAATCAGATGAAACCGCTGACGCAAAGTCAGCCGGGATCCCGGATTGCCTCGGTACACAACGGATCCAGCCTGTTTACCGGCGATGCCGGAGGTGGGGAAAGCAATATCCGCCGCTACATCATCGAAAACGACTGGCTCGAAGCAATCGTTCAAATGCCCAACAATCTGTTCTACAATACCGGGATCACTACTTACGTCTGGATACTGAGCAATAACAAGGCTCCTCACCGAAAGGGGAAGGTCCAGCTGATCGATGCCGGACAGCTTTACCGCAAACTCCGGAAAAACCTGGGAAACAAGAACTGCGAATTTTCCCCCGAACATATCAGGGAAATAGTGAATGTGTATGCCGAAATGAAGTCGGTTGCCTCCAGAGAGATCAGCATCGAAAACAGTTCAGGTACAATCTCCTCCAAGGTTTTCGATAACGTCGATTTTGGCTACTATAAAGTGACTGTGGAACGTCCCAAGAGGCTGAAGGCTCAGTTCACGGAAGAGCGGATTGCCGGACTGCGTTTCGACAAAACCCTGCGGGAACCGATGGAGTGGGCATTTGAACAGTTTGGGGAAGAGGTTTATTCCGACCTTTCAAAACATGAAAAGGCAATACTGGAATGGGCTGAAAAACAGGAACTCAATCTCAACGCCAAACAAAGCCGTGCCCTGGTCAGCAAAGAAACCTGGCAAAAGCAACTCGACTTGCTGAAAACAGCCAAACAGTTGATGAAGGTCGTTGGCACTGCCGAATACAACGATTTCAATGTTTTCAGGGATAAGGTTGATGCATGCTGTAGAGACAAGGCATGCCCTGTTTCTGTTCGCGGAGACAAGTCATGCCTTGTCTCTACGGTGTCATCCTCCGAAAAAAATGCCATCCTGAACGCGGTCTCCTGGTACGACGCCTCTGCCGAAAAGGTAATCAAAGGCCCCACCAAACTGACCGGCGAAAAGCTGGAGCGACTGCTCGATCATTTGGGCTGCAAAGAAAGCCAGTTGCCCGACTACGGTTATTTCCCAACTGCAAAAAAAGGTGAATACCTCGAATATGAAACCGAAAGTGATTTGCGTGATACCGAGAATGTGCCGCTGAAAGAAAATATCTACGATTACTTTTTGCGCGAAGTCAAGCCTCATGTTCCGGAAGCCTGGATCAATCTGGATGCCACCAAAATCGGGTACGAAATCAGCTTCAACAAGTATTTCTATCAGCACAAACCGCTTCGGAGTATTGAGGAAGTTAGTGCCGATATCCTTAAACTGGAAAGCGAAAGCGATGGTTTAATCCGTGAAATATTAAAATTGGGATAGTCGATGTTTCAAATTGTCGCTACGTGTGGCGACATTGATAAAAAACTGCATGGTATGGAAATAGCAATCAACCAAAAGGAAATTGAAAACAGGATTTTCACCATTAGAGGAGTCCAGGTGATGATCGATAAGGATTTATCCGAGGTATATTCGGTGGATACAAAAGTTTTGAATCAAGCGGTAAAGCGAAATATTGAACGGTTCCCTGACATCTTTAGGTTTCAATTAACTGAAAATGAGAAAAATGAACTGGTCACAAATTGTGACCGGATCAAATCATTAAAACATTCTTCTTCGAGGCCTTTTGCGTTTACCGAGCAGGGAGTGGCTATGTTATCGGCAGTATTACGCAGCGAAACAGCAATAAAGGTGAGTATCCAGATTATGAATGCATTTGTTGAAATGCGTAAATTGGTATTGGCAAATGCAGGATTATTTCAGCGATTGGATAAAATTGAAATGAAGCAATTGGAGACTGATCAAAAATTCGAACAGGTTTTCAATGCATTGGAACGACATGAAAAAGTACCCGATAAAGGAATATTCTTTGAAGGACATATATTTGATGCTTATGTATTTGTGGCCGAACTGATTAAGGAGGCAAAAACAAGCATCATACTCATTGACAATTACATCGACGAATCTGTGCTGGTTTTATTGGCCAAGCGCAACAAGGATGTTTCGGCCTCCGTTTACACCAGGCAAATTAATCCACAATTGCAGTTGGATCTAAAAAAACACAATCTCCAATATCCAACCATTGAAATAAAAACCATAGCCCATACGCACGACCGATTTTTATTGCTCGACAACAAGGAATTGTACCATATTGGTGCCTCGCTTAAAGACCTGGGCAAAAAATGGTTCGCCTTTTCAAGAATGGATGACTTCGCTTCAGTAATTTTAAATTTAATAAAACCATGAAATATTTCATTCAGGAGAGCCAAAATTTCAGTCTTTCAATTACGCAACCGGTGGTTGCACCATTGAAAGAGACCGATTTTATTACCCAACCAGACAACGCATGAACAAGCTTCCAAAATACCCCGCCTATAAACCCTCCGAAGTGGAATGGCTGGGTGATATTCCGGAACATTGGGAAGTGAAACGATTTAAATTTATTGCTGATACTCAAAAAGGTAAATTACCACAAAAAATTGTAACGCTAAACGATTCAAATTTACCTCCTTATATGAGTATGGAATACTTAAGAGGAGGTGAAGAAAATCAATGGGTGTTGGATAAAAATGCAAAAATCATTGAAAAAGAAGAAATTTTGTTACTGTGGGATGGATCTAATGCTGGTGAATTCATTAAAAGTAGAAACGGAGTTATTTCATCAACTGTTGCTCAGATAAGTTTTAAAAATATTGAAAAATATTTTGCGTGGTATTATTCAAAATTTTTAGAAACTGAATTAAAACAAAAAACCATTGGCATGGGTATCCCTCATGTCAGTGGAAATATCCTTAATAACTTACTTACATTGATTCCTCCTCTCTCAGAGCAAACCGCCATCGCCACCTTTCTCGACCGCAAAACTGCCCAAATCGACCAGGCCATTGGCATCAAGGAAAAACAAATCGAACTGCTCAAGGAACGCAGACAAATATTGATTCACCGCGCCGTTACCCGTGGGCTAAACCCCAATGTCATACTAAAAGAGAGCGGAGTGGAATGGATTGGGGAGATTCCGGAGCATTGGGATGTAAAAAGAGCCAAATATCTTTTCGATGAAATAAATGACCGTTCAGTAAACGGGGAGGAGGAACTACTATCAGTATCTCATTTAACGGGAGTTACACCTCGTTCTGAAAAGAACGTATCCATGTTTCTGGCTGAAGATTATTCGAATTCAAAATTATGCCAGAAAGATGATTTGATATTTAATATTATGTGGGCATGGATGGGTGCCTTAGGGGTATCTGATCGTACTGGAATTGTAAGCCCATCATACGCAATCTTTAGACAAAAAAAGAGAATATTCAACTCCTGGTATATTGAGAGTCTCTTGGGAAGTATAAATTACATTGCACATTACAATCGGGTTTCAACAGGGCTGCACTCCTCAAGACTAAGATTCTATTCAACTATGTTTTTCGAAATGGCAATCGGATTTCCTCCAATTGAAGAACAAGATGAAATTGTCTCATATCTAAAACATACTGACGTTAAAATCGCCACCGCCATTTCCCTCAAAGAGCAGGAAATTGAGAAGTTGAAGGAGTACAAGGCGAGTTTGATTGATGCTGCGGTAACGGGGAAAATAATGGTGGTTAAATGCACGTAGAGACAAGGCATGCCTTGTCACTGTTGTTTGATCACGATGAATTGGTCGAAATGAATTGATTGAAAAGAAGATACAAAAAAATTGCTATCTTTAAAACATAAACCATCCGGATTGTGAAAAGGTTCAAAGTTTTCATATCGAGTGTCCAAAGCGAATTTGCCCTGGAACGGAAAGAATTAGCCCATTACCTGAGGCATGATCCTTTGTTGGGCACTTTCTTTGAGCCCTTTTTGTTTGAAGAGGTTCCGGCCACGACACATTCGCCCGGGAAAGTGTACCTCAGTGAGGTCGCAGAATCAGATATCTATATTGGCCTGATTGGTGAAACGTACGGGTACGAAGATTCGGAAGGTATTTCTCCTACCGAAAGAGAATACGATCAAGCCAAAAGTGAGCATTTGCCCCGATGGATTTTCATTAAAAATCTGAACGGGATTGAACGCCAACTAAAAGAAATGGCCTTCATCCGGAAAATTGAGCAGGATGTTTCTCGCAAGAAATTTACCGATATTGAAACCCTCAAACAGGAAGTTTACGGTTCTTGTGTACTGTTTTTAAAGCAAACGGGCAAAATAGAGAGCAGCGATTTTGACGAGAGTTTGCATCCTAATGCAAGTTTCAACTCGCTGGATGAGAGTAAAATCAGGGAGTTTATAGCCATTGCCCGAAAAAAACGCAACTTCCCGCTTAAAGAGACCGCTTCGGTCGAACGGGTATTGAAACATTTGAAAATGACCCGGGAAGGCAAACTTGTAAACAGTGCGCTGTTGGCTTTTGCCCCCGATCCTCAGTTGTACTTTCCATCTTCAACCATCAAATGTGCTCATTTTCATGGGTTACAGGTTCAAAAGCCCATACCAGACTTCAAAGAATATGGAGGTACGGCCTTCGAAGTGGCAGATGAAGCCGTTAATTTTATCCTCTCCAAATTAAGCTTATCAACGGGTACGAGAGAACACAGCAACCAAGTGGAGACCATTTATGAAATTCCCAGGGCTGTTATCGCTGAGGCCATTATCAATGCCGTTGCTCACCGCGATTACAACAGCAAAGGCAGTATTCAGGTTGCTGTTTTTAAAGACCGGATTGAAATATGCAATCCGGGCAGTTTACCGCCGGAATTGGATATTAGTGATTTAAAAGATCCCCATAGTTCTTATCCGCACAATCCATTGCTTGCAGGTTGTCTGTTTTTGACAGGAGATATTGAAAGATACGGCACGGGTACTGTAGAAATGTACAAACTATTGAAAGAAAGAGGTTTAGAGCCACTTTCCATTTCCTTGGAGGAAGGATTTAAATTGACTGTTCAGAGACCTTCGGCAGGTACCGTACATGATACCATACATGATACCGTACATGATAAAACCGGAACTTATGCAGCAATTGCAGAACTTCCGCATCGACTGGTGATGATAATTCAAGATGAAATGAGCAGGATCCAGCTTATGGAAATTCTTGAACTAAAAAACAGATCCCACTTTGTAAAAAATTATCTTGACCCCTCATTGTCAGAGTATTTAATAGAGATGGTACTGGCCGGCAAATCGAAAAGCAAGCACCAAAAATACCGTTTAACAACCAAAGGAATCGCACTGAAAGAGCAGTTAATGTTGCCCCTGTTGGCCGCCGTAAAACGTTTGCCCGAAGAAATTTCTGAACCTGTTAGTGGGGAAGCTAGTGGGGAAGCTACTGGGGAAGTTACCCAATTGATCAAGGAGGAGATCCAGCGGGTGTTAGTTGCATTGGAGGGCGAGATGAAACGGTCAGAAATTATGCAAAAACTCGATCTTAAACATGATGATTTTTTCAGAAAGCAATACATTTTGCCGTCGCTCGATTTGGGGTATATTGCTTTGACGCATCCTGATAAACCAAATCATCCAAATCAGAAATACCGACTAACTGCCAAAGGAATAGCCTTAAAAAAACAACTGGAAAATAAATTGCGAAGATGACAAGCCTAACCAACGAACAAGCCCTTGAATCGGCCATCGAAAAACGCCTGACCGGCTCATGCCTCGAGGAACTGAGGGAGCTTGGTCTAACTGTCGACTCAGGTACTGAAAGGGCAGAATTGTACCGGACCGGCAAAGGTTATTTCATGGGATCACCCTTCGACTTCAATGCCAAATATGCCATCGATGAGAAGCTATTCTGGAGCTTCCTGGAAACTACCCAGAAAGAAGAACTAGCCAAACTGCAAAAGCAAAGCGACTGGAAGCTGAAGATTCTGGACCGGCTCGATCGGATGATCAAAAAGTATGGCATCATCCGTTTGTTGCGCAAAGGTCTGGAGGTGGATGATGCAAGCTTCACCTTGTTTTATGTATTGCCGTTGGCAAGCAGCAGCGATGCAGTAAAAGCCAATTTCGAAAACAACCGGTTCAGCGTGACCCGCCAGCTGCGCTATTCGCTGGACAACCCTGGAGAGGAGATCGACATGGTTTTGTTTGTGAACGGTTTGCCCTTCTCAACGCTCGAACTAAAAAATCACTGGACCGGACAAAATGCCAAAGTACACGGACAAAATCAATACAAATACAAGAGAGACACCACCCAGCCGCTGTTGAATTTCGGCCGTTGCCTCGTCCATTTCGCAGTAGATACCGATGAAGTGTACATGACCACCAAATTGAATGGTGCCGGAACTTTCTTTTTGCCCTTCAATCTGGGCCATAACTTCGGAAAGGGAAATCCACCCAACCCGTTCGGGCATAAAACAGCATATCTGTGGGATGAAGTGCTCACCCGCCAGAGCTTGGCCAATATCATCCAGCACTTTGTCCGTTTTGACGGGAAAGATTCCGATTCGCTCAGTAAGAAGACCCTCTATTTTCCACGATATCACCAGATGGATGTGGTACGCAAACTCATTGCGGATGCCTCGCACAAAGGGGTCGGACAAACCTACCTGATTCAGCATTCCGCCGGATCAGGCAAATCCAATTCTATAACCTGGGCTGCTTTTCAACTGATAGAAACCTATCCGGAAAATGATGCGGTACCAGGGAACAAGGGCATTTCAAATCCTTTGTTCGATTCTGTGATTGTGGTAACAGACCGGCGATTGTTGGATAAGCAGTTACGTGAGAACATCCGCGATTTCTCGGAAGTCAAAAATATTGTTGCGGCGGCCTATTCCTCCAAAGAACTGAAAGAGAATCTGGAGAGTGGGAAAAAGATCAATATCACCACCATTCAGAAATTTCCTTTCATCGTGGATGGAATTGCCGATCTGAGCGACAAACGATTCGCAGTGATTATCGACGAAGCCCACAGCAGTCAGAGCGGATCGGCAGCAGACAATCTAAATCGTGCCATGGGAAACAGCGGGAATGAAGAAGAGGATCCGGATCCACAGGACAAGATATTGGAAGCCATGCGTTCGCGCAAAATGAGAAACAACGCCTCCTACCTGGCATTTACTGCCACCCCCAAAAACAATACGCTGGAAAAATTCGGCGTATGTCAGGAGGACGGGAAATACAAGCCGTTTCATCTCTACTCCATGAAACAAGCCATCGAAGAGGGGTTTATCTTGGATGTATTGGCCAATTACACTACTTATAGGAGTTATTACGAGATCGAAAAGTCAATAGAGGATAATCCTTTGTTCGACACTATCAAGGCGCAAAAAAAGCTGAGAGCCTATGTAGAGCGGCACGAGCAGACCATTGCTACAAAAGCGGAGATCATGCTCGATCATTTTATCTCACGGATAGTCAACACCAAGAAGCTGAAAGGACAGGCCAAAGCAATGGTAGCTACTCAAAGTATTGAAGCGGCCATCCGCTATTATTTTGCCATTCACAATTTGTTGAAGGCAAAAGGAGATCCATTTAAAGTCCTGATCGCATTTTCAGGCAAGAAAACGGTGGATGGAATTGAATACTCAGAAGAGAGCATCAATGGTTTTGGAGAGAAAGATACCAGGGATCAATTTGATACCGATGATTACAGGATGTTGGTGGTTGCTAATAAGTATCTGACCGGTTTCGATCAGCCCAAATTGACCGCCATGTATGTGGACAAGAAGCTTCAGTATGTCATGGCAGTTCAGGCCTTATCTCGGCTAAACCGCTCAGCAGACAAACTGGGCAAGAAGACGGAAGATCTGTTTGTGCTCGATTTCTTTAATTCGGTCGATGATATCAAAGAATCGTTTGATCCCTTCTATACCGCAACAAGCTTAAGCCGGGCAACCGATGTCAATGTTTTGCACGAACTGAAAGCAAACCTTGACGATGTTGGTGTGTATGAATGGTTGGAGGTGGAGGATTTTGTGGAGAAATATTTCAAGGGTGTGAATGCACAGGAGTTGAGCCCGATCATTGACTTTGCTGCCGACCGGTTTAATTCCGGTTTGGAACTGGATGACAATGCCAAAGCCGACTTCAAAATCAAAGCGAAGCAATTCGTGAAGATTTACGGACAGATGGCTTCCATCCTGCCTTATGAGGTGGTCAAATGGGAAAAACTCTTCTGGTTCTTGAAATTCCTGATTCCTAAACTACTTATCGTTGACCCAACGAAGGATGCCCTGGATGAATTGTTGAATTCAGTAGATCTTTCCACCTACGGACTGGAGCGGGTAAAGTTAAGTGCAAATATTGGTCTGGATGCTTCGGAAACCGAACTTGAACCACAAAATCCGAATCCCCGTAGTTCACATGGAGGTGAGCTTATTGAAGATCCCCTCGATTTAATCATCCGGTCTTTTAATGAACGTTGGTTCCAGGGCTGGGAAGCAACTCCGGAAGAACAGCGGGTCAAGTTCGTTCACCTGGCACAAAGCATGAGGACGCATCCGGATTTTAAGGAGAAATACGCGGATAATGCGGATAGCCAGAACCGCGAAATTGCCTTCAAAAAGATATTTGATGAAGTGATGGCCAAACAACGCAAAAGCGAACTCGATTTGTACCGGCTGGTCGCCAAGGACGATGCATTCAAATCAGCTATGCAGGATACGTTGAAACGGATATTGATGGCATCGTAAGAGGGATTTTTATACTAGACCCCACTCCAGATCCAGTAAATCCCGATCAGGATAGCCAAAACACCTCCGCCGATAGTGAACCATTTTAGGAAAATAAGTTTGTTTTTGACGGCCGACTGGAAAGCCACAATGCCCAGAATAAAAGCGAAGAGAACCATGGTTGATAGGGTTCCAATGGCAAAGCCCGTGACATAGATGATCGAATCCATGACTGTCGGCAAAGCCAGTGAGGGCAGTAACGCAAACAGGTGACTGAAACCCGCAAAGCCATGTACCACTCCAACAGCAAGAGCAGTTAAGGCATTTTTCCTGACGGTGCCGCTATGTACATGCTCATGTACATGTTCGTGCGAAGGGCTGATCTGGTGGGTGTGGTGGTGAACATGGGCGTAAAGGTGCGGTTCCTCATGAAAATGGGTGTGAGGTTTGTTGCCATGAACATGCCTGCGGTACATCCTGAAAAGGGCCCAGGTACCAATTCCGATCAGCAAAAAGCCGATGATGAACTCACTGTGTTTGGACAAGGCTTCAATGGGCAGAACTTGTTTAAACAAGACAAACAACAACCCGATCAGCAGCATTCCGGAGGTGTGCCCGATACCCCAACCCAATCCAATCATCCAGGATTTTTTCCGGCTGTCGATGGCCAATGGCGTCACTGCCGCCAAATGGTCGGGTCCTGTCACAACATGGGCAATACTGGCAATAAATCCGATGAGAAAGGTTAGCATGGAGTGTAATTTGCTAGCTAATGTAGGTATAAATATCTATATCTTTACATAAATTCAAAGAACAAACCTGTTGAACAACCACACGATTCAAATCACCGTAAGAGGCTTGGTTCAGGGAGTCGGATTTCGACCCTTTGTCTATCGGCAGACACAGAAATTTGCCCTCAATGGCTGGGTGCAAAACACCAACGAAAGTGTGGTCATCCGGGTTACCGGAAAGCTTGAGCAGATTGCAGTTTTTCAACATGCGCTAAGGGTCGAAGCTCCTGCAGCTGCCATCATCGAAGAGGTGCAGTCAAAGGAAATAGCTTTGGAAGAATTTCCGGACTTCCGGATCCTGGGAAGTCATAATGTTTCTGAAGAGATCACCGAAATTTGTCCGGATATCGCTGTCTGCGAAGAATGCATGGAGGATATTCGAAAGCCAGGAAACCGGCTGGATTATCCCTTTGTGAATTGCACCAACTGCGGACCGCGTTTCACCATCATCCGCGACCTGCCTTATGATCGTGCCAAAACCACGATGGCACCATTTCAAATGTGTCCTGATTGCAACAGAGAGTACGAAGAGATTACCGACCGCAGATTTCATGCACAACCTGTTGCCTGCAACGTCTGCGGTCCACACTATGAATTGTTTGTTAACGGGAAAAGCGTTGGCACGGATACTACTTTTATCCTGGATCAGCTGGCTCATTTGTTGCACGAAGGTGGGGTTGTTGCCATCAAAGGATTGGGCGGGATGCACCTGGCCTGTGATGCATTCAACGAAACGGCACTCCAAAAATTAAGAAAGCTGAAGCACCGCGAAGCCAAACCATTTGCAGTATTATTCCGCGATCTGGACTCTGTAAAAAAATATGCAGTTGTGAGTGAGGTGGAGGAGCAGTCACTCTGTTCGTGGCGCAGGCCGATTGTGCTGCTTCAAACCAAAGGAAAAATGTCGGAACAGATCAATTCCGGATTGAACCTATTGGGAGTCATGCTGCCTTATTTGCCTTTCCACTACCAGCTTTTTGAAAGGTTGAATACGGATGCCATCGTCCTGACCAGCGGAAATTTCAGCAGCGAACCGATTCTGATCGGAAACGAAGAGACGCTGGAGCAGTTTTCATCCTGCACCGATGCCATCGTTTTGCACAATCGTGACATTTACAATAGAACTGACGACTCTGTTGTCAGGATTATGCACGAAAAGGAGAGGGTCTTCCGTCGCTCACGAGGCTATGTGCCCACTCCCGTAAATTTGAAGCTGAATGTTGAAGGGATAGTGGCTTTCGGTGCCGAACTGACCAATTGTTTCTGTGTCGGAAAGGGAGAAAAGGCCTTTTTGAGCCAGCACATTGGCGATTTGAAGGGGCTGGAAACGACCACCTTTTATGAGCAGACCATCGCGCAATTTATCCGCTTGTTTCGCATTGAACCTACCTTGTTGGTTGTGGATTTGCATCCGGATTATATCTCCACCCGCACCGCCGAACAATTTGCACCCCTGCCGGTTGTGGCCGTTCAGCACCATCACGCCCATATCGCTTCCTGCATGTCAGAACACCATTTGGATGAGCCCGTTATTGGTGTCTCTTTTGATGGTACAGGATATGGTACCGACGGAAATATCTGGGGTGCAGAATTCTTCGTCTGCGACTTAAGCGATTTTTCCCGCCGTTCCCATTTTGAATATGTACCCTTGCCCGGTGGGGATATGGCCAATGAAGAACCCTGGCGGATGGCCGTCTCCTATTTGAAAAAGGTGTATGGCAGGGAATTTATAAAGATGGACCTTCCGCCGTTGAGGCAGGTTGAAGAAGAAAAAGTAGAGATGCTTGTGCGGATGATCGACCAGAATGTTAACTGTCCGCTTACCTCCAGTGCCGGAAGGTTGTTCGATGCGGTTGCTTCCATCCTGGGAATTTGTCAGGTGGCAGCCTTCTCCGCCCAGGGACCGATGCTGCTGGAGGCCTTGTCGCAAGCAGATTTTTCTGGCAATGAGAAGTATGCTTTCCGCCTCGGGGAATCAATTAATTTCGACGATACCATTCGCGGAATAGTCAACGATGTAAACAATGGGGTTGAACCCGGAAGAATTGCGGCAAAGTTCCATCAGACCATTATTTCAGTTATATTTGAGACAGTCGAAACAATAAGTAATAACACAGGCATTCGAAAAGTGGTGCTTTCCGGAGGTGTTTTCCAAAACAAAATCCTGCTGGAAGGAGCTGAAACCAAACTAAGGGAAAATAATTTTGAAGTATTCTCCCATGCTTCAATCCCCACCAACGACGGGGGAATTGCTCTGGGACAAATGGCCATCGCGGCAAAAAGGAGGGAATTAAAATGTGTTTAGCCATACCTGCAAAAGTGCTCAGTGTAAACGGACCAAGTGCCCTGGTTTCCATTGAAGATGTTGAATATCAAGCAAGCCTGCTGATGCTGGACGACGTTCATGTCGGCGATTATGTGATGCTTCATGCCGGATTCGCCATTCAGAAGGTCGATGCTGAAGAGGCAGAAGAGACCTTGCGGCTCCTCAATGAAATAGAGAGAAACAGTCCAAAGGATTAGCTATGAAGTACATCGACGAATATAGGGGGAAAGAGCTGATTCTGTCTATCGCGGCAGAATTGAGAAAAGTTTCCACGAAGGAGATTGCTCTGATGGAAGTCTGCGGAGGGCATACGATGTCCATTCACCGTTTCGGTTTAAAAGGGCTGCTCCCACCAACCATCCATCTGCTTTCCGGACCGGGCTGCCCGGTGTGTGTTTCGGGTCAGCATTTTATTGACACGGCCCTTGCCTACAGCAAAATGCCTGGGATGATCATCACGACTTACGGCGATTTGATTCGCGTTCCAGGATCAAATACTTCTCTGGAAAAAGAGAAAGCCAACGGACGCGACATCCGCATCGTCTATTCCACGCTGGATGCCCTCGAAATTGCGAGACAAAATCCCGATAAGAAGGTGGTTTTTCTTGGGATTGGTTTCGAGACTACTGCCCCTGCAACGGCAGCTGCCATTGTAGAGGCGAAGAAAGCGAAGATCGCCAATTTCTTTGTTTTGAGCGCCCACAAAGTGATGCCTCCTGTGATGCAGGCTCTGGTGGAAGAGGGTGTCAAAATCGACGGATTCATCGCCCCCGGACATGTGACTGCCATCACCGGCACTGCCATTTATGATATGCTTCCCAACCAATATGGACTTGGTGTGGCCGTCGCCGGATTTGAACCCGCCGACCTGATGCAGGCCATTCTGATGCTGGTGCGGCAGATCGAATCAGGTGTGCCAAAGGTGGAGATTCAATACCAGCGGGTCGTCAACATCCAGGGAAACCTGATCGCCCAAAAATTGCTGGAGCAGGTTTTCGAACTGAAAGATGAGTCGTGGCGTGGATTGGGGATGATCCCCAAAAGCGGACTAAAAATAAATGCGGAATACTCCTCTTTCGATGCGGAAGTTCAGATTCCCGTTGAGATTCCTGCCTCCAGTGAACCGAAAGGCTGCATCTGCGGATTGATCCTTCGGGGCATGAAAACGCCGAAAGATTGCAAACTCTTTGGCAAGGCATGTACCCCTTCCGATCCTGTCGGAGCATGCATGGTTTCGGGCGAGGGCACCTGTGCCACCTATTACAAATACAGAGAATGACAAAAAGGGAAGAGAAAATATTGCTGAGCCATGGGAACGGGGGCCGGATGATGCACGACCTGATTGAAAACCTGTTCCTGCGCCATTTTGAGAACAAATTACTGAGCGAACAATCCGATTCGGCCATCCTTCCGGTGAATACGGAAGAGATAGCTTTTACCACGGATTCATTCGTCATCGATCCAATCTTTTTCCCGGGAGGCAACATCGGGAAACTCGCTGTCTGCGGAACTGTCAACGATCTGGCGGTCTCAGGAGCCGAACCACTTTACCTCAGCGTGTCGTTTATCATCGAGGAGGGATTTCCCATGAATGAGCTCGAGCTGATCGTTCAATCCCTGGCGGAGGAAGCTAAAAAAGCCGGAGTTTCGATCGTAACCGGCGATACCAAAGTGGTGAACAAAGGAAAATGTGACAAGATCTTCATCAATACAGCTGGCATCGGAAGGATCAAAACTGAAAATAATCTGGCTGCCAAAACCAAAAACACCAAACCCGGCGATGTGATCATCATCAACGGACCCATCGGGGATCATGGGATGGCAGTGATGAATGCCCGGGAGTCCTTTAACTTTAAGACACAAGTGCTTTCCGATTGCGCCTGCCTGAACGGGTTGATCAAAGAGATTCTCGAACAGACAACTTCAGTGACTTTTATGCGTGATCCAACCAGGGGTGGGGTGGCTACGGTGCTGAATGAGCTGGCATCTAAAATTTCTAAGGGAATTGAGATTGAAGAATCTGCACTGCCTGTCAACAAGGGTGTTCAGGCCATGTGCGAGTTGCTGGGTTTCGATCCGTTGTACATCGCCAACGAAGGCAAGGTTGTGATTGTCGCTTCCGAAGAGGAGAGTGAGCTGATCCTTAAAATCATGCGGAAAAACGAATTGGGCAAGGAAGCTTCCGTTATCGGGAAAATCGTTGCAGAACACTCCGGTCGGGTGGTTTTGAAAAGCGTGACCGGTGGGAAAAGGATCATCGACTCCCTTACCGGCGACCAGTTACCACGAATCTGTTAATTAACTGAGCGATGCACGAACTGTCACTGGCCCTCGAAGTAATAGACCTGGTATCGAAGGAGACCCAAAAGAAGAGCTTGTCTCGGGTCTTTGAAATGGAGATTGAAGTGGGAACGCTCAGCGGTGTTGAGGCAGAGACTTTCCAGTCGGCACTGGAGATGGTTGTTAAAGGAACTTTGCTGGAGGATTCAAAGATTATCATCAATCAGACATTTGCCGTTGGAACTTGCAGTGATTGTCAGAAAGATTTTAACATGAAGGAGCGAATGGCAACCTGTCCGGATTGCCGGAGTTATCCTTCAAAAATAATTGGGGGCGATCAATTTAGGGTGGTCTCTATTTTGGCGGAATAAATACTAAAAAAAAAATATGTGCGATACTTGCGGATGCAACAACCCTGAAGAATACAAAATTTTCAGGCCTTCAGAACACCACCACGATCACGAGCATGAACACTCGCATGATCATGAACACCCCCACGGGCACGAACACCACCATGGACATAAACATGATCACGACCACTCCCACGAGCACGGTCATTCGCACGATCATGACCATGATCATCACGAAGATCACGGCGCTGCCAAGGTGATTGACCTCAACATTGGCATCATGACCCAGAACAACTTGCTGGCAGAAAGAAACCGTGGGTATTTTGAAGGGCGGAATGTGCTTTGTCTCAACCTGGTTAGTTCGCCCGGAAGCGGTAAAACAACGATCCTCGAAAAAACCATTCAGGCACTTTTGCCAAAGGAGAAAATTTATGTGATCGAAGGTGATCAGCAAACAGCGCGCGATGCAGAGCGAATTGAACAGTCCGGTGCACCTGCCATCCAGATCAACACCGGAACCGGTTGCCACCTCGATGCCAACATGATCCAGTCGGCCCTGAAGAAAATGGAGGTTCCTGCCGGTTCGGTTTTGTTTATCGAGAATGTTGGGAATCTTGTCTGTCCGGCAATGTTTGACCTTGGTGAGCAGAAAAGGGTAGTGGTCATCAGCGTCACGGAAGGGGATGACAAACCGCTGAAATATCCATACATGTTTCAGTCGTCACAATTATGCCTCATCAACAAAACAGATCTGCTTCCCTATGTTGATTTTGATGTGGAGAAAGCTTCCGCGAATGCCAGACAGCTCAATCCAAACTTAGAGATCATTCTGCTCTCAGCCAGATCCGGCGAAGGGATGCAAGAGTGGTTCGACTGGATTAGCAAACAAAAAAACGAGTAGAATTACTGTTGAGGCAAAAATAATATTACACAGAGGAAGAAGGAGAAGCACAGAGTTACACTGAGATTAAGAATATTTTCCTGACTCTGTGGAACTCTGTGAACCCTCTGTGTTACTCTGTGTGATTTTTTGTTGTTAGTTCTGCGACTAATTCTTTCACCTTCGCCATCGCAAGCGGGACTGCTGCTGCCACTTCGGGCGAGAGATCAAGTCCCATGTCCTGAAAATCTTTTACGGAGATGGCGACGAGATGAAATTCAGGTGGAACACCCAACAGGCATGTGGTATCGATCAAATCTTTGAGCCCGATCTCATGCGCACTCAGTTGTTTCGGAAAATCCTTTGCAAATTTTGGGTGAAGCACCCGAACCGTTCCCGCCGGAAAAGAGTCAAGGGCAGCGTCGATGAAAACAATGTAGCGGTAGGAAGAAATAAATCCCAGCAGATGAAAACCACCCGTTCCGCCATCCATCAGATCGGCACCCTTGACCCCTTCTTTTTCCAACTCCTGAAGAACGTGTATCCCAACGCCTTCGTCATTCATCAACAAATTTCCAACGCCCAGAACTAAAATCTTGGATTGTTCCACTATTTTTTTCCTTTTTTAGGGCTGGTGCTTGTTGCGCTGTCATCATTTCTTAAAGCCACATCCTCTTCGATAAATTTCCAACCACCGATCATGGAGGAGGTAATGCCTCTCCGTTCAATGTAATCGTGGTAGAAAACCAGGTAAACATGAACGATTGCAAAGAGGATAAAAGCCCACATCAGAATATGATGGATTTGGCGGACTGCAATATCCCCACCCAGGAAAGGCACAAACCAGGCGAACAGTTGTGGCAGATAGGATGTACTCATCGCTGCATACATGCCAAAACCTGTCAGGCACTGAAGGAGGAACATCAGGAAAGTGATGAAATAGATAAAACTGGCCAGCGAATTGTGACCGATTGAATCAATTTGTTTGTGCTTAACCTGAAGAACGTCCACTTTGATGACTTCCAAAATTTCGATCCATTGACTTTTTTTCAACGGAATAAAGTTGTACCATCTGGAATATTCATTTCCTACAAATCCCCAATAGGTGCGGAAGACAAAATTGAAGAAGAAAAGAAAGGCTGCCACAAAATGGATGAACCTCACATTTCCAAACCAAAAATTCTGATAGGCCTCGGTACCCTTCATGACAGCGATTGGATTACCAATGATGTATCCGGTGATACAGAGTGCCAGGATGCAAAGCGCATTGATCCAGTGATAAATACGAACAGGCAATTCCCATACGTATACCTCACGCAAAGGGACAGATCTGCTTTTCATGGCTAATATGTTTTCAGTTCATGAATATAGCTTCCGTTTTCGTCGTAGAGATGCACAGCGCAAGCCAGACAAGGGTCGAAAGAGTGGATGGTACGCAACACCTCAAGCGGATTTTTGGGATCGGCAATCGGTGTCCCGATCAGTGCTGCTTCGTAGGCAGACCGCTGACCATTCAGATCCCTTGGCGAAGCATTCCATGTTGTCGGCACCACCATCTGGTAGTTGGCAATCTTCTTGTCTTCGATGACGATAAAATGGGAGAGGGCACCGCGTGGAGCTTCCACCAATCCGATTCCTTTGGCCATTTTTGGCCAGGATTCGGGTTCCCATTTTTCATTGTTCATGGTGCGGGAGTCGCCGTTCTTGATATTGTCTAGAAGCTGCTGATAGAACTCCAACGCCCATCCGCAGACGAGTTTGGTTTCCAGTCCGCGGGCTGCGGTCCTTCCCAATGTTGAGAACAGGGCTGTTACCGGAACATCGAGCGCTTTCAGGGTACTTTCGATCACCTCTTTATATTCGGGCAGACCTGATGCATAACCCACCAGCATTCTGGAAAGTGGTCCGACTTCCATCGGCAGACCTTTCCATCTTGGTGTTTTTACCCAGCTGTATTTCTGGCTGAAATCGAGGTTCTTGTAAGGAGGTTTCGGCCCTGTATAATTGAACTTGGTCTCGCCCTCCCAGGGATGAAGTCCGACTTTGTCACCTTTGGAATATTCATACCACGAATTGTTGATGAACTCTTGAATTTCATCCTGATCTTCGGCTTTTATTTCATGGATTTTGCTCAGATCACGGTTCAGGATCACTCCTCTTGGCATTTTAAAACTTTCGGGATGGTTGTATCCGTTGGTCGGGAAATCGCCGAATGACATGTAGTTCGTCAGGCCTCCGCCGATGGCACCCCAGTCACTTTTGTAATAGGTCGCTACTGCAAGCAAATCTGGAATATACACCTGATCGACGAACACCTTGGCATCCTGAAACAGCTGACCCACAAAAGCCAGTCGCTCGGCATTAATTGCATTGGCTTCGTCGATGTTGATGGAACAAGGAACACCACCCACCACATAATTTGGATGCGGATTCTTTCCGCCAAAGATGGTATGAACCTTGACCAGTTCCTTTTGCCATTCGAGGGCTTCGAGGTAATGGGCTACTGCGATGAGGTTAACTTCAGGAGGTAACTTGTAAGCTTTGTGTCCCCAGTAGCCATTGGCGAAGATGCCCAGCTGACCGCTTTCCACAAATTTTTTGACTTGGTTTTGCACATCCGTGAAATAGCCGACAGAGCTTTTTGGCCAGGCGGAGATACTTTGTGCAATTCTGGATGATTCAGCAGGATTGGCGCTCAAGGCGGATACCACGTCCACCCAATCGAGTGCGTGCAGCGCATAAAAATGGACCACGTGATCCTGGATGTAGAGGGCATTGGCCATCAGGTTACGGATCAGTTCGGCATTTGGAGGGACAGAAATTCCCAGCGCATTTTCGACAGTCCGCACCGAAGTAAGTGAGTGTGTGGAAGTACAGACGCCGCATACACGTCCTACGAAAGCCCACGCATCGCGCGGATCGCGTCCTTTTAATATTGTCTCGATGCCCCGCACCATGGTACCAGCACTGAAGGCATCGGTCACGAAGCCATCTTTAACTTCTATTTCAACCCGTAAATGACCTTCGATACGGGTAATTGGATCGATAACTATTCTTTCTGCCATGGCTATGATTCTTTCAGATTAGTTTCTGGTTCGTTGGTGATCTCTTTGTGCTTCCGGATGTTGGTGGTAATGGCATGAGCGGCCATTCCGGCTGCTGTCAGCACACCAAGTCCAAGGCCGATTTTATCCGCGGTAGTTTCGATACCAAAACCGGCCACAGAAGGCAGATGTTGGTAGAATGGACCGTTGTCCCAGAATCCTTTTTCTGAGCATCCGATGCATGGATGACCCGACTGGATGGGATAACTCACGCCATCGTTCCATTTGATGATTCCGCACGAATTATAGGTAACCGGACCTTTGCATCCCATTTTGTAGAGACAATATCCGCGTTTGGCGCCTTCATCATCGAAAGACTCAACGAACAAGCCGGCATCGAAACTGGCACGACGGTAGCAGGTATCATGAACCCTGCGGGAATAGAAGGCTTTTGGCCTTCCAAGACTATCAAGCTGAGGAATGCGTCCGAAGGTAAGCAGATGGACCACAACACCGGCCATGACATCAGCAATCGGCGGACAACCTTGTACATTGACGACAGGTTTGCCACTGATCACCTCGTGAACGGGTTTTGCCCCTGTTGGATTGGGACTGGCAGCCTGAACACATCCTGAAGAGGCACAATTGCCCCAGGCGACCACGGCCATGCAATTGGCGACAGCTTCTTCAAGTATCTGAAGGGCACTTCGTCCGCCGATGCAGCAGTATGCTTCATTCTCGGTTGGGATAGAGCCTTCAACCATCACGATGTACTGGCCCGGATACTTTTTCATAACCGCTTGATAGGCTTCTTCGGCTTGAAATCCGGAAGCTGCCATTAAAGTTTCCTGGTAATCGAGCGAAATTTTATTCAGGACAATGTCGGCCACCAGGGGATGGGAGGACCTGATAAAAGATTCGCTGCAGCAGGTACATTCCTGAAAGTGAAACCAGATGACAGGCAGACGAGGCTTGGTTTGCAGTGCGTTGGCAATCTGACCTGCACCATTTGCTTCCAGGCCCAGAAATGCAGCCATGGTTGTACAGAATTTTAAGAAATCTCTCCGGGCAATGCCTTTCCCTTTGACTTCCTGATAGTAAGAAGGTCGTTTCTCCATAAGGCGGTGAGTTTAATGTTAATTAAATGTTAAATATACATTAAATATCGAAAAAACAAGATATCCAGATATATTTATGTAATTATTATAAAATATTACACAGAGAGACACAGAGGAGTCACAGAGATCCACAGAGTTAGAAAAAACGTTTTTAGTCTCTGTGTAACTCTGTGCTTCTCCTTCTTCCTCTGTGTAATATTATTTTTGGCTCTTTATTTTGGCCGCTTCCTAAGGCGTCAGAGAAGCTGAATCAGGTATTTTTCGATATTTTCGACCGTTGCATCTCTTAGCAGGACGGTCTTGTTTTCATCTAGCAGATAGAGGGTTGGGATGTCTTTGAGATCATAGACTGCCTTTTTTTGTACCACCGATCCCTTGTCGAAGCCATTTATCCAGGAGACAGGCAATTCTGCATAATTTCTGGTCCATGCCGATAGCTCCTGATCCGGATAGACAGACAGGATTCGTAGCACTCCATCTTTTTCCAATTTACTGATCACGGCTGATTGAATCATTTTACCTCTTGCAACTTTGCATTCATTGCATTCGGGGTTAAAGAAATGAAGTATCAGAAATTTTGACTTGGTTCTGAGGAGGGTGGCTGAAGAACCATTCTTCAGGGTATAAATGAAATCGGAGGCTTTGTGCCCGGGTTTGTTCTTCAAGGCCAATTCATAGTGCTTCCGATAACGATATTTGTAGGTGTCGTCCAACACCTTCGAAGCGCAGGCTAGTTCAAGAAATATCTCATACAACAGGTCATTCCGCATGGGAGAGTTGGGATGATAGAGGTACTTTTCTGCAAGGCCCAGAAAAAGCAGTGTGTTTTTCCTATTTATTTCCGCCTGGGCCATCAAGATTTTGATGCCACCGGCAGCATGCTCGGGAGATACCTGTCCGGCATATGTAATAAAATTGGCGAAGGCTTGTTCCGGCGGTTTGGAAGCTGCGAGTTGCGAAGTATCCTTGAAGTTGTAGTTGTTCCAAAAGTGCTCTACAATAAAAGCAGTTTTCTGCTCAGACGTGGTTAGCATCAGCGGAATTGCCGGAGGCTGATAGGCTTTTGTTTGCACAGGCACTACCGAGACTGCCGGATTTTTCTTTTCCGGCATTCGGCAAGATGCTGTGGCAAAACAGAGAAAGAGTAGGAATGTTAACTTCCAGCTAAAAAGAGAAATTTGGGATATCAACTTCATGAACATAAAGGTAATGATAGGTTCGAAAATCCATTTCAAATTTCTCATTAAATTCTTTCTAATGTATAGCCGTTGCGATTAATGAGATCTATATAAAAATTTATCATCCAGATTATTGAGTATTTTTTTATCTAAAGTCCAAATGGGATGCTTATTATCTGTAGCAGCTTTGGAGAGAATTGAATCAATTAAACCAATACCAACATGATGATAATTCCTTTTATTGGCAAAATCCGCTGATTCAATAAATGAACCCT
>CAIRSO010000127.1 GCA_903881215.1 uncultured Bacteroidia bacterium | reverse complement strand
GGAATGTCATTGCGGGCTTGACTCCAGACACCTTCGCCTGCACGCTGCTTAGTTAAACGTGAATCCGAATTTTGCAAATGCACTTGCGAAATAGAGTGGAAGAAATATAATTTTTTCATTCTCCAGAATTGCTTTCGGACCGGAATGAAAAACTACAGAATAGGCAGGCTGGTAAGTTTCGCGGTAGAGATGCAAACTGCGAAGCTTGCCCGATGGGCCATCTTTCACTTCAACCGGATAGATCTTTCCATCGAGCACGGCTAAAAAATCAACTTCTGCGCTGCTGTTTTTGGCATCCCGCGCCCAATAATAAAGTTGTTGGTTGGTTGCAGTGGCAAATTCCTGACCGACAAATTGTTCAGCTAGTTGTCCGCGGTAAATAGCGAGTAAATTTTTATGATTAAGTGCCTCATTATAGTCTATTCCCATCACCCTATTCATCAATCCGATATCCAGAAATAGGTTCTTGAATTTTTTGTCTGAAGCATGAACTTCCAGAGGTATACCAATACTGCTCAATGATTTTACTTTTTTCGCTATTCTGGCCAATACCAGGCTTTCGTATGCTTTCCTGATTGTTGGAATAGTGAAATCGACAGCCAAACCTGTGTATTTTATTTTACGGCCCACATTGGCTGCGACGCTTGAAAATACAGCATTCAGGCAATTTATATCTGTCTTTGGTCTGTATTTATTGAAATCCAAACGGTACGTTTCACAAATCTCATCCTGTACTTCTGATGCTTTCTTCAGCGATTTTGTCTTCACATATTCGTTGATGCATTCAGGCATCCCCCCAACCAGCCAATATATTCTTAGATGTTCCAATAGAAAATCAAGAACCGATTCTGATACTTCCGTAATCTGATTGTTGCATATTTCGGCCGCCTTTGTGTAATTTAATGCCAGTATGAAAACTTTTCCAAAGTTTTTAGATTCCGAAATATTTTGTACAAAAGCTTCAACTTTGGAAAAGTTCTAGCGATTTCAGTATTTCAGCACTTAACCGAAAATTTCGCTGGTTATAACTCTTTTCGCTGGGGAAAATTATGCCGTCAAGCCTGTTCTTTCTTGGATTTCTTCATCTCTTTCCTGGCTTCCTCCGCATACTCTGCAGGAGTTAGACCTGTAAGGATTTTGAAGATGCGGTAAAACGATGCTGCAGAATTAAATCCGGCTGCCTGGTAAACAGAGGTCATATCCTGTGTGGCATCAATCCCGATGCTTTTCTCAATCAGCCTTTTCGATTCATCAACACGGTAACGGTTGATCAGGCTGCGGAAATTCTCCTCCCCATATCCGGCAATTGCCTGGTAAAGGTATTTTTTGTTGGTGCCCAGCAGCGTAATAAGGGTCTGCAGGTTCAGTTCAGGATCAAGGTAGAGTTTACGCGCTTCCAGCAATTCTCTTAGTTGCAGGTATAAGGGATAACGGGGAGAAGGATTTTCGACAGTCTCCTCCAATAAAGTTTTATCATTTCCCTGATTCTGTGCACCATCGGCTGTGCCGGACCTTTGGAGAAAATACTTGTAGTGCGCCATTTCGGCAATCTGCTCATCGAGGTATTTTTCCTTCTGATACAGGCTTTCCCTGTGCTTTCTGACCTTGATGATATGTCTGACCATCAGGATAATAGAAAAGAGCGTTATCAACAGCAACAAAGCCAGCAACTGCAATTGAATTTTCTTATTGCGTATTTCCTCGTTCTGTTTGTTGATCGTCAGGTTCTTTTCCCGCGTTCCGTATTCGACCATCATCTTATTCAGTTGTACCGTCTGCTTCTCGCCAATCAATTTTTCCTTGAT
>CAIRSO010000126.1 GCA_903881215.1 uncultured Bacteroidia bacterium | reverse complement strand
TGCTCAAATACCCTCCGTTCTCAACGATATTCCACTTACCTACTTCTACAGTAGCATTCAGGATGTCGTCCCAATTTATAGGATTAGGAAATATCTCTTTAATTGTAATATTATCTATAGGCAAATTCCTTAAAATTGCCCACTTCTCAGGTATCCCTTTCATACCTAACACGGTGCCAAGAATACCTGCCACGCCTGACGGATTACAATCGCTATCCACCCCACAACGCATGGAAATGTTCATGCTTTTCCAAAAATCACCACCACCGTATAACAATCCTAAATAGACATTAGCGCCATTAATCCTGACATCTAAGCCGGAGACTACTTTCCCGTCCTTCATTCCCCATTTCGGTTTAATTTCTTTCCATGCATCCTGCCAGCTGGGAAGCCTTTGATGAACGTCTAATACGTCCCGCACCATTTTAGCATAGCCACTTTCCGGCGGGATAGCCTTTAAACTATATTCAGCCAATTTGCGGGGATCACTTTCAAAAAACGCTTCACTATACATTGCTGCCATAGCCATACCTGCATAGACGCCGTCACCATAATTCATTATGTGGCCAACCTTATCGCTCCATGCATTGCTGATTCTGGGAAGTCCCGGACTAATCAGGCCAAATAAATCTGCCTCAATTTGAAAATCAATGGCATCCCCCATTGGACTATAGCGGGGATGACCTGACCAAGGGGGCCAAATCCCTTTTGTGAAATTCAGGTAAGCTGCTCTATTAGCTGCAAAAATTCGGTTTGGATCTAAATATTTAATCCAATCTTCAGCTATCTCCGTGGCCGTCACATCAAGGCCGTTTTTCCCAATTGAGTACAAAAACATAAATTCCACATATAAATCGTCCTGACTAGACATCTTATCAGGTATCCATGTCTCCCAATTTTTCTTGTCATTATAATATGGAAACAAAAATTCTTTACGCTTTTGTTTGGTTCCAAGAGCTACAGCTTTATCTGTTAATTCTTTAGGTGGTGTTTTATAACGATACCAGTCTTCAAGATCAAATGGTACTATTGTACTCTGCCATATTCCCTCTGTCCATTGCGCCCAAAGAACACCAATAGCTTGTCCAACCCATCCACCTGCGACTTTATCCTTATATACATCCAGGGGAAGCTGACGGTATTGAATCTCTTTGTCTATTCCCTGGGCATAAATTGAAGATGGGTATGAAACTGCCAGAAGAATCATGCACAGAAAAAAGAATACTACTGTAGTTTTACATTTAATTTTTGTTTTCATAGTTTACTATTTTAACTTCATTAAAAGAATTTTCCATTGCCGGATTCTTTAGATGGCTTTTCCATCAGAAAAAGAATGGATGACGATCCCCAATGCCATTCGCCAAATGGCATGATCACATCAGCCAGGCCATTGCCATCAAGGTCCACCTGTCGATGGATGCCTTCGTGGCCACCCGACATTGCGTGAGCTCTCCACGTACCTCCGTCGTGCATTTTGTAGTACTCGTTGTCCATCCGTGTCTGCGGACTGGGTTGAAAATTATTATATGGGCTGGGTAGGAAGCTTATGGCATAAAGCCGCTCTCCTTTGCCGTTCCAGACGGTGAAGATGCCGTCCAAGTTGACACCCATTGCGAATGACATGATCTCAACATTTCCATCTCCGTTCCAATCACCTTTGCTAAGTGCAGTAGCTGGGACATCACGTGTCCACAGCAAATCACCGGATGACGCGTCCCAAAGAGTGATTTTTCCTAGTTTTCCACAGATAGCGAGTTGTAACCCTTTTCGCGATGGATCGAATTTTCCTATAGCCGCTTGCTGTGCATGCCTCAATCCCTTGGCATGGTAATCGATCGTAGCCTTGATCACCCCTGTCAATGCATCGACAATCAGCACAGGGCCTTTATCCGAACTATCCCCACTGTGATCGTATATGAATTCCATCCTGCCATCCTCGTCAACATCGGCCATATCCGTAAAATCGCTGTGAAACTCCTGGGTGTTGTCCTCCCACAAAATTTTCCCGCCACCTCGCAACGCCAATGTCTTTTTCTGCATATTCACCAAGATTTCATCCAACCCGTCGTTGTCTGCATCCGCGATGAAAAGCTGGTGGGCATAGGCGGCCTTATCCCGCAATCCGGTGTCGTGGCTCCATACCCTCTTGCCATTCTCGTCTAAACAGGAGATAATACCGTTGGCATGAATAACAACAGCAGCCTTTTCCCGATTTAAAAAATGACCAACAGTAAAATCGCCACCACCGCCATCATGCCGCCAACGGGTCTTTCCGGTTGCCGCGTCAAAGCAGTAAACGCCGGCCTTGTCGGCATGAAACACACACCAGTCACCCGGTCCGTTCAATTCATATACTGCCAAACGGCTCTCGTCTCCGTACAACGCACCCACAGGTTCGCTTACCCACACGACGCTTCCATCCTTATATCGCAACCGCTCTATCTGAGCCCCGGCATGTTCAGAGCGCAACCGGAAGATATCCGGTTTCTTGTCCCTGTTAACGTCCTTGACCTCCGAAATAACCGGATGGAAAGCCATTCCCTCTACTCCCTCGAATCCCTTCATGCGCCAGGCCTTTTTGACACCGGGCACCTTCTTCCAGTCTGCATCCCTGATCTTCAGCATATTGACCCGAACAATCTTACCCCATGCATCCTCACCGATTTCCCACTTACCCTTGGGGCAGAGTTGCATGTTAACTTCTTTATAGTTATAGCTGGTCGGGGAAATCTGATGGGAATCTGACAGCGGCACATCCATCCAGTCATCAACTTTTATGCAGTGCGTGGTCCAGTCGCCCATGACATCCCACTCAGGCCAAAGATGCATAAGCCACAACCCTCGTCCCCCTGAGGAGGTGAAGTCATTATCGATTTGCCCCAGGGCAAGCCTTGCATCCCAGACATATTGCCAGCTCGCCCAGCCTAATGGGGGGCGATAAGGATCAGACCAGACATGAGGGCTTTGCCAGCTTTGGCGTACAAGGCCTTTGCGCCCGTGTTTATCTTCTGTAGGCAGCGATGGAGTGTTCGGCGCCGCTAACCGAAGACGGACACGCTCTAGATAACTGCCCAATTCTACACCTGGACCCTCTTTCGACAGGCACTGCAGAGGCAGATTAAGGTTGTTATCCGTGCACCGCTGAGCAGCGGCGGATCGGGTGGCAGCATAATTTTTGTCATCCATTTTCACCGGAGATCGAAACCACGTCCGCAAACCATCATAACCTTTCTTTTTCATTAGGTCATATATAAATTTTGCATCGTCAATCTGCACTTTCATGCGGCTGTATGCCGGCTTGCCATCTTTGACATCGACCGCGTTGAACTTCTTGGGCCATGTCTCAGGCTGGTCATACCGGTAAGTTTTGTAGTCTTGAGTCCAGCAGGCATTTCCTTCAGAGTCGTATTCTGATGCCCATCCGTCAGGCTGTTCCTTACTGCGCAACCACTCGTAAGTTTCATCGAACAGTTGGCGATAGCGTTCCTGACCTGTCATAGCATACAGCCAGACCAGTAACGGCCCTGTAGCCCGGTTGAAATCGCGGGGATCCATCATCAACCCTTCGAAATTTCTTGCCGTAACCGGCTTGTTATTAGCATCAAAGTTGTCAGCCCAGCCCCTCACTTTTCCCTTGCCCATTTGAGTGGCAAATATCCACTCTCCGAGTTTTGCACTACGGGCAAGGTACTTCTTATCTTTTGTCAGATGATACATGATGACCGACGCACGGAAACCGTCGGTAGTTGCAGCATCAGCATAGGATCCGCCGCCGGCAACACCCAAAACATCCGTTTTAGTTTGGCCATCTGCATAAGGATCAGGTTTGGTCGTTTCCACATAACTGGGACACCAACCCCACTTGGGGTTCTGGGCATACTGAGTGTAGAAATTTCCACAGCGGATAGCCCCATCGCGGTATCTGGCATCACCAGTCAATTTATAGGCATAGACAAGCAGGCAGAAGGGACGAAACTGATAACCATCCTCCATCCGTGCAACATCCGGTGGGTGCAATCCTCCGCCTACAATTAACTTGCCGCTTCGAAGAATCAATGCTCTGCTAGGGAAATGACCTGCGGGCTGCTGCACTTTAAGAAAGAAGTCTGCTGTCTTCAGACCGGCATTGAGATATTTCTTATCACCCAACATCTCATAGGCACGGAAAAATTGCGCAGCAGCATCAGCCAGCCCTCCACGGTTAAGGTCGGCTTTCGCAGTGTCTCCCTTGAATGACAAGTGCCAGCCAAAGTTATAGACGCCAAAGTCGCCGCTCTCTTTAATACGTGCATCGAGCCAGGCCCGGATGTCCTGTTCATTCTGCTCCATAAGCACGCGGTCTATCCCAGAGGTTAATTTGCCTAGGGTGGACTGGGCATCGGCTTGTGTTACGTTGGATAGGTATATGGCAAACATAAAAACGATTGTCCACAAACATTGTTGCATGTTTGCAAAGGGGGATGTCACCGACGTTACTGACAGAAAATTATTTTTAAAAGCTTTACGCTTCATGTTTTTCAATAATGAATTCATTTTTTATACTTATTTTTCATTTGCATTTTTTGAAACGGAATTATTACGGTTTATAAGCAAAAGCTATTCATCCTTTATTTCAATTATTATTTTCGAACCAATGCCATTGCACACCATAGCAATGGTGCCTGTCCATGTAAATCACCGACACATCTGGGGCGGTTAATGTAGTGCTCCCTGTTATTTTGAATATTGGTTCCGGCACACACCTCTGTTAATTCATCATTATCATTGAGGTAATTGAGCAGTGCCAACCAACCTTTGCGGGCTGCTGCCCCGTAAGTTTTTTTATTCAGCCATCCGTTTTTAGTTCCGGTTATCATTGCATAGGTAAACATAGCGGTGCACGATGTTTCTTTCCATGCTTCTGGATCATCAATAATTTGCCGCCACATGCCATCTTCGGTTTGGTATTTCAACAATGCTGCCATCATTTTATTGAAACCGGCAACAATCCGATCGCGATTTGGATTGCTCTTTGGTAAAATCCGCAATAGTTCGGCCATGCCAACAGCCATCCAGCCGTTGCCGCGGCCCCAACTGTAATGGGCTTCGGGAGAATGATAAAACAGACCATTCTTCAATTGGATTTCATCGAGATAAAGCACCATTTCTTTTGCAGCTCTCTTAATATATTTTTCATCGCCGGTTGCACGGTAAGCCTGCGCCTGCACGGCAGTGATCATAAACATATCGTCAATCCAAATCCGGGTTTGCCACGTGTAACCCTTATCGTGATAGGATTGTTTTTCCGGTTTTGAATTTTCAGGAAGTTCCCATTGGGTATCTGCATAATGTAAACCCAATTTCAGGTACTTTTCCTGCCCGGTTTGCATATAAAGCTCTAGCGCAAGAGCACCAAAAACATTATTATCCACATGATTGGGTTCAGGCAGAAGGGTTTTTTCTTCATTAAATAAAGGCTCAAACCGCTGCTGAAAACCTTTAAGCAATTCTTTGTTTTTTGTTTCTTTAGCAAACCAAAGACCACCCAGCCAGGTACAAACATCCGGATAAGTAATTTGAGTTGGTGGTTTAATCGGTTTTAAATCTCCATATCTTGAATGTGGGGAATTCAAGAATTTTCTGGTAATCCGTTCGCCAATTTCGATAGGTGATTTACCATCGGGCCATTTTTTAAGATTGTAATCTTGTGCCTGTGAACCTGCCGCACTTATCCCCACCAGGATAAAAATAAGGCAGCTTCTAACAAAATTCTGTATGCTCATGCTATAAATAATTAACAAAATATATTGCTGATAACTTGTATCGTTTAAACTCTTAATTCGCATAATTTATTAATATTTAATTGAATCAAGTATCACCTTTAAAAAGACACGGTATTGTTGTATAATTATTTAGCAATTTCACCACGATATGAAATGACCTTTCCCAGGCTAATCTGGCAATCTGCCGCATAATTATTTTTCCGGCCGGTTACAATAACACGGATGGTGTGTTTACCTTCGGCAAGGCCAGTGATCCAAACGGCGGTAGTAAAATCTGCGCGCCTCCATTGTTTCGGCAGAAACATATCCCTGGATCCCATATATTTGCCATCAATGATGACATCGAGAATCCCTTTGTCAAATCTGGTGTCACCCGAAACGTAAACAATGCTGCCCTCAAAAGTCACTTCAAGGTAGTCGCCCGGCCGTGCTGAATGACGCATGGCGCCATCGCCCTCACCAGACGTGGTCCACTCGCCAGACCAGGTGAGGCGATTGTCGGTAATGTTGTAACGTTCCACTGGCGTCATGGTCGGAAAGGAAACCTCCAGCGGTCGAATGGGTTTGAATTCTTGCGGTTGAATGGAAACTTTTTCTGCATCTACCTGTCCGCCAGTGCGGCTGATGTTTTCGAGGGCCAGCTTAACACAGACGTTGGTCGCTGAGTCAACTGAAAACGATGTGAAATTCATCACTGAGTTCATGTAGGGTTGCATCTCCTGTTGCACCGGCGCAGGCAACTTGTTGAATCCGAGCATCACTCCAATGATCCCACCGGAGTTAGCCGGATTGCAGTCTGAATCCTGACCACAACGAGTGGAAATTTCGACGGTCTTTTCAAGATCGCCGTTGCCATACAATAAGCCCATCGTAATATAAGCACCGTTGAGCGATGCCTGAATGTTAAACTTGGTTTTCACTCCCCAGGGGCACATGTCGTCGTTGTATTTGTCCTCAACAAGTTGCCAGGTCTTTTTCCAGTCGTTGGGATATTTCGTGTGCCAGGCAATCACATCGCTGACGATACGGGCGTAACGGCTTTCCGGCGGTAACATTGCCAGTCCGGATTTTACAATTTTCTGAACGTCAGTCTCAATAAACGCGGCGGCATACATACCAGTGACGAATATCCCGCCATAAACGCCATCGCCCCAGTTCATCAGATGTCCGGCGCGATCGCTTATTTTATGGGCTTCCTGCGGCAAACCCGGGCAGACCAATCCGATGAAATCACATTCGATCTGAAAATCGATGTCATCAGCGTGCGGATTGTAGCGCGGGTGGCCCGACATGTCGGGGGGAATACCGGCCAGCAGGTTTTGCCGCCCCTGACCGTTGGCGTGCCAGAGCAGATAATCGCCAAAAGCAAATTCACGGGCGAAATCCGCTGCAGTGGCATCCAGGCCATGATCGGCAATTGCCTTCAGCAGTGCCATGTTCACATACATGTCATCTTGTCCCGGCAGACGCTTCAACATTGCCTGGTTAAGGGCAAGCGGCCCATCAATAATCTGCCCTATACTTTGAAAC